>NZ_CBDBNY010000003.1:0-19007 GCF_965208055.1 Candidatus Palauibacter sp. | reverse complement strand
GCCGGTGTGGGGGTGTCCCCCAAGCCTGTCCTGAGCCTGCCGAAGGGCGTAGGGGCGGGTGGGTGGGAAGAGCCGCGCTGCGCTGAAGGCAATTACGCAAAGGTCTCTACAAGGGGAGAGGGTTGAGGTGAGGGTACTGCGAGCTGATGCCCGCCCGTACGCCCCGTTCCGCATACCCTCACTGTCGGCCAGCGCCTCCCCATTTCCTTCCCCCACGATGGGGGAAGGTCAGGATGGGGGGTGAACAGGGCGGGGTGAGGCCCCTACTGCGGCGTCCGTGGCTTCGGTGACAGCGCCAACAGCAAGAACCCTGCAGACAGGGCGCCCGCCGCTGCAAGCCAGCCCATGGTGAAGCTCGTAAGGTCGAATAGGATCCCGAGTACGGGCGTGCCGATGCCGGTCATGATCAGCGTGATCGGCGTCGCGGCGCCGCGCACCGCGCCGATGTGATCGCGCCCGTAGTAGGCGGGCCAGATGTGCGTCTGCGTGAGCATCCCCGCCCCGAGCCCGACGCCTGCCAGCGCGGCCCCTGCGAACCCGTGCCAGGTGGTGCTGGCTACCGCGGCGACGAGCATCCCCGCTGCCACGCTTGCGAATCCGCCCATCGCCACGTAGCGGGGCTGCATACGGTCCATCCACGGCGCGATGACGATGGCCGAGGCGACCTGGGTGAACGCCTGCACAGAGAATGCAAGCGCGGCTACCTGCGGGGAGATGTCCAGCGATCGCAGGAATGCGACCCAGAACACACCCACGGTGCCCATCGCGGCCATGAGCAGTCCAAAGGCCACGCTGATGCGCCAGAAGGCGCCGGTGCGCATCGACTGCCGGACGGTCCACGAGTATTCGAGGCGGCGCTCCCTCCGCGCGCGTTCGTTGGAATCGAGCGAGGCGGACTCACCGTCGGGGAGCAGGCCGAGGTCCGACGGCTTGTTGCGGACGAACGCCAGGGAGACGGCGGCGATGGAGAGCCCGCCGATGATGCCGAGGATGAACCATGCGTCGCGCCAACCCACGGTGTCGACCAGCAACTGCGTGATCGGGCTGGAGATGCCGATGCCGAAGGGGATGCTGGGAAAGAAGACCGACATGGCGCGTCCGCGCTTGCGGACGAACCACTTGGCGATGGGGATGGTGAGGAAGAGCGTGCTGCTGCCCCAGAACCCCATCATCCCGCTGAACAGCGCGAGTCCGATCATCTGCCAGCCCGAGTTGATGAGGCTCATCGACGCTGCTGCGCCGCCGAGCATGAGGCCGGCCACCGCAAGCGGCACGCGGGAGCCGCGGCTGTCGAGGAGGCGTCCGATGAACGGGCCTGAGAGCGCGAAACCGAAGAGCCGCGCCGACAGCGCCCAGCCGAACGCGCTGTTCCCGAGGCCCAGCTCCTCGCTCATGGGCGCGACGAAGATGCCGAAGTTGCCGATGCCCACGAACATGCTGGCGCCCCCGGCAACGCCGAGGGCCGCAACGATGACCCATCCGTAGTAGGGGCGTGACGGACTGCGCGCCTGCCGTGTCGTGATAATCAGCCCCCTTCGCCCGTTCCCACGCCGGGTACCGCTGTCGGCTCCCCCGCGCTTACAGACATGACGGTGTCCTGATAATCGAGAACGAGTTCGCCGTTGTCCAGAATCGAGTAGTGGCTTTGCCGGTTGAGAAGCGGGTTCGCCTCGACGAATTCCAGCACGCGGAGCGACACGCGTGAACGATACTCATAGCGGACGCTCGGTTGGCCGTGCAGCGTGGACTCGCCAGCGTAGGCGTACCCCCACTCCTCGACATGGGCGGGGAAATCGAGTTGGGCGTTCATCCATCCGATGAGGTCCCACGGTTCTCTAACCGGCATCCTGAGGTCTGGTTCCGGCAGGCCGGTGACCACAGAATCGTCGAAGAGCGACCGCACGACGGGAGGCGTCCCGTCGGCGCTCCATGTCTCTGCGGTCATGCCCACCACCAGTCCGTCGCTGTCGGGCGTGATGACGGTCTTCGTTTTCACCCACTCAGGGTAAACGACGATGTACTCCCCGATGTCGCCAGCGCCGTAGTTGTTGCCGTAGGTCTTCTTGTGACCGCCTCTCTGGAACGTTTCGAACACTGTGACCAGCGGCCTCTCCGGGCTGACGTTCTTCTTGAGCGCTTCCACTGTCCCCTCGGCAGGCCTGGAAGCGTTGACCAGCAGGACGACGGCTGCCGTACCACCGACCCCCAGAACCAGGATGACGATCAGCGCGGGTATGAGGGTGCTTCTCACCCGGGGCATGACGAGGGCTACACCTGCGGGCGTGACGAACGGCGCGCCTGGCCGGGGAGCGGCTGCTCCAAGGGGCTAGCTGCTCTCTTCTTCGCCGGGGCCGGTCAGTTTGCCGAGGAACTCCTCGACGGAGGGTGGGAGCGGTGGAAGCTCCTTCTTCTCCTCGGACTGCCGCTCCTGCTGGCGCCTGCCGCGCCGGGCGTCGTAGTCCGACTCCAGCCGTTCGACGAGCGACTTCACCTGGGCGTTGCGCTGCATCTCGGAGGTGACGCGCGCGTACTGCTGGGTGTCGCGCTGGCTGGCGGCGTACTCGGCGGGAAAGCCGTAGAGCGTGGAGAGCACCTGGAGCATCTTCGAGCGTCCCGCGAAGTCGGCTTCCAGTTCCACGTAGTGGGGGAGCCTGCACATGAGCATCATGTTGTCGACTCCGCTCGCACTGATGCGGTCGCCGACCATGTTCATGATGGACGTCGGGCCCTGGTACGGCCTGCGCCGGTTGCCCTCGACTCCCTCCACGTTCTGCAGGGGTTCGCCGTTGAGCGTTCCCATGACGAGGAGCGGGCGCGTGTGGGGAACGGCGTCGTACATCGCGCCGATCCGGCAGAAACGGTCCACGTTCAGGTAGGAGATGACTTCCACCAACGCCTCGATGTACTCCTCAGCGTTGGAGTGCGGCTCCAGCATGTGCAGGAAGATGAAGTCGTGGCTGCCGAGGCCGGTGGCCCAGCGCAGGTCGGCGTTGGGGACGCGCATCTTGCGCTTGCCGTCCTCGAAGTAGACGACCGGCCGGTAGCGCGTGAAGTCGAAGAAGTGCCCCGGCTTCGCGAGCGAGCCCAAGTCACGGGCGCGCATATAGCGCTCCAGCCGCTCGATGCTCAGCGACCCGACGCTGCCGGCGTCGATCCACGGCGTCAACGACGCGATGATGTGCGGCGACCGCAACTCCGGCAGAGGCTCTTGTATCTCGAACTCGCCTACTCTCATGGCCCTATAGTGTTCCCCTCATGCGCGGATTGCAACCCTTACTGTGAGAGAATCCGCGTCGGTCTTGTGACCTACCGTGACGCCTGCCGCGTGGCGCGCCAGACCCGCTCCGCCGTGAACGGGATGTCCACCATCGGCGCGCCGATCTGCCGCAGCGCGTCGTGGACGGCGTTGGCGAGCGCGGCGGGGCTGGCGCAGGACGGCATCTCGCCGATGCCGCGCACGCCGAGCGCGCCGTTCCTCGCCTCTGTCGCGTGCGTCTCGACCACCATGTGCGGCAGGTCCTCTGCAAGCGGCATCGCGTAGTCCATGAAAGACCACTCGCGCGGGCGTCCGTCGTCCGCGTAGGAGACGGCTTCGCACATCGCCTCGCCGAACCCCTGCACGACGCCCCCGTGTATCTGCCCCTCCACGATGATCGGGTTGATGAGGTTCCCCACGTCGTGCACGGCAACGAAGTCCCGGGCGCGCACGTCGCCCGAGTCCGGGTCGATCTCGACATACGCGATGTGCGTGGCGAACGCGAAACTCCCCGGCGGCAGCGTGAAGGTCGAGTAGTGCCGGAACCCGCCGTCCGCATCCCCCGCCATCCCGGCGAGCCTGCCGAGCGGCACGGACCGCGCCGGGTCCGATCGCGAGACGGCCGCACCGCCTTCGAGCGTCACGTCGTCCGCAGGCGTTTCGAGCAGGTGCGATGCCGCGTCCAACAGCTTGTCGCGCGCCTGGCACGCGGTCTGGTAGACGGCGTGCCCGCCGATGACGAGCCCCCGGCTGGCGTAGGTGCCCGCGCCGGGGCCGAATGGCTGGATGGCGTCACTGTCGCCGTGCTTCACGGTGATGTCGTCCGGCGATACGCCGAGCACGTCAGCCGTTATCTGCGCGAAGGTTGTCGCGTTCCCCTGCCCGTGCGGCGAGATGTCGGTCGTCAGGCGAACGTGGCCGTCCGCATCGATGTCGACCGCTGCGGCGCTGGAGCGCGCGGCGTCGCCGCCCGTGCCGCCTGAGCCCTTCGTTGACAACGCGATGCCAAGCCCGACCGTGCGGCCCTCCTGCCGCTCGCGGTCGCGCCGCGCCAGCAGGTCGCCGTACCCCGCGACCTCGAGCGCCCGGTCGAGCACCGGCTCGTAGTCGCCGTCCACGTACGGTGTGCCGGACATCGTCGTGTAGGGGAACTGGTCCGGCGGTATGAGGTTCCGGCGCCGCACGACGACGGGGTCGATGCCCAGTTTCTCCGAGACGAGGTCCATCATCCGCTCCATGCAGAACGTGCCCTCCGGCTGTCCCGCGCCCCGGTACGAGGTGATGGGAGGCCGGTTCGTCATCAGGCAGACCTGCTCGCCGTCGAAGGCGGGCACGTGATACGGACCGGTGAAGCGCTTCACCGCGTTGTCCGGCGACGTGAACGCGCCATTGATCCAGTACGCGCCGAGGTCCGACAGGAAGCGCCCCCTGAGTCCGAGTATCTGGCCGTCGTTCTTGACCGCGGCCTCCACGTGCGCCTCCAGCCCGCGAGCGTGGGACGAGTGGATGTTCTCGCTCCTGTCCTCCACCCACTTCACGGGGCGGCTGAGGCGCATCGCGAGGATGATGGCCGCGGCCTCCTCGGGGTAGACATGGTGCTTGTGCCCGAAGCCGCCGCCCACGTCCGGCGTGATGACGCGCACGTGGCCCGGCATCGTCAGCGCCTCCTCGATGTGGTGCTGCGTGTCGTGCGGCGACTGGTTGGACGACCAGAACGTGAGGTCGCCGGACGCGTCGAAACTCGCGATGCAGCCCCGGCCCTCCATCGGCATCGGCGCGAGGCGCGGGATGACGAACGAGGCAGAGACGACCCGGTCGGCGGCTGCGAACGCGCCGTCCACGTCGCCTCCTCCCGAGCGCTGCGACGCTCCGACGTTCGACCCGATCACAGGATGGAGCGTGGGATAGTCGCCGTCCGCTGCACGCTGCAGGTCGTTGATGGCCTCCAGCGGCTCGTAGACGACCTCGACGCGCGCCGCGGCGTCGGTGGCCTGCGCGGCCGTTTCCGCTGCGACGGCTGCGACAGCCTGCCCGGCGTAGAGCGCCCGCCCCAGCGCAAGGATGGGGTGCGCGCCACCCCGGTTGATCTGCATCCCCGGCCTGCCGATGCTCTCCAGCACCGCGCCTTCCTCCACGTCGTCCGACGTGATGACGGCAAGTACGCCGGGCATCGCCAGCGCCTCGCTCGCGTCGATGCGCTCGATGCGCGCATGCGCGTGCGGGCTGCGGACGATAGCCGCGTGCACCATGTCCGGAAGCGCCATGTCGGCGATGAACTCGCCGTTGCCGCGAAGCAGGCGGTCGTCCTCGAAGCGGGGGATCGATTGCCCGGTGTAGGGGGTGCTGGCGTCTGGTGTTGTCGTAGTCATGGGCGGGATTCTAGCCTCCCTCGTTCGTTCATGTTTCCACCGTCATTCCCGCGCTTCAGCGCGCCACCGGCGGGAATCCAGGGTGGTGTAGGGGCAGGTTTCAAACCTGCCCCTACCGGGGACGCGTCCTGTCGCTTCCCCATTTTCATTCCCGTACACGGCCTGACAAGGCCCTGGGCCGTCCCTGCGAAGGCAGGAACCTCGTCCCCTGGGTGTAGGGGCGGTTCGCGAACCGCCCCCTCGGGAGGCCGACGTTACAGACCGTAGAACGTCCTGGGGTTGTCCTCGAGGATCTTCCGCTTCGCGGTTTGGCTGAACTCTCCCTCGTCGGCCCTGCGCCGCAGGATGTCTATGGCGCCGATCTCAGCCGACAGGTCGGCGTGCGAGTAGTCGGTGCCGATCATCAGGTGGTCCTCGGTGCCGAATGTCAGGAGGTACGGGATGTCCTCCTGCGATTGGCAGGTCACGTAGAGCCGGTGCTCGTGGAAGAGGTCGCTCAGGTCGTCCGAGTAGGTGAACGTCCTGTATGCCCACGCCATGCGCTCCCGGCGGGCGTAGAGCCTGTCGACCACGAACGGGATCCAGGACGAGCCCGCCTCGATGAAGCCGAACCGCAGCCGGGGGAACCTGAACGCGAGGCCGGAGAAGACGATGGCGTGGAACGCGTCGATGACGTTGGTGCCGGTGACCCCGTCGCCGAGGAGCGGCGCGCTGCTGCCGGCGGGCGGGTCGCCCGAGCTGGTGTGCATGCAGAGCGCAAGATCGAGGTCGTTCGCCTCCTGGTAGACGGGGTAGAAGTAGGGGTCGGTCACCCGCCTGCCCAGCTCCGTGGCCAGCTTGAAGACCCCGCAGGCCCCGTGCTCGCTCGCCCAGCGGACCTCATCCACCGCGGCCTCGATGTCCAGCATCGGCAGCACCGCCACCCAGCGGAGGCGTCCGTTGCTCTCGGCGGACCTGTCGGCCATCCAGCGGTTGTAGCTCTTGCAGATGGCGGTCTGGGCGTGCGGGTCGTTCGTCAGGTAGGTGAGGAACATCGTGGGGTACATGACGTGGACGTCCACGCCCATCTCGTCCATGTGCCGCAGGCGGGTCTCGACGTTCCTCAGCTCGCGGGCGTCGATGGTCGTGCCGGTGCGCCGGTCGTCGCGGATGCGGCGGATCGACAGGTTGCTGCCGATGAGCCAGTGTCTCGTGTAGCCGGGGGCGGGAGCGCCGTCGCCCATGTCCTCGGTGGGGACGACCGTGACCGGCTTGTAGCGCGCGTCCTCGGGCGGCATGTAGTGCCACGTCTCTTCGCATTCGTCCACGTGCGTGTCGGCATCGACCACAGCCATCGGCTCAACTCCTTCCCCGACTTCGACTCGACACTCGGAGCGCCAACGCCGCGAGCATAAGCCGGGCGTCCGGCGGTGTACAGTCCTGTGGGCATGCTCCCGGACTGGAAGATCAACAGGACCCATCCGTGAGCCCCAGCGGCCGCCAACCGCCCGTCCCATCCGGGAACGGCGGGGTTCGGGCTGGTATCATCTTCGCTGGTATTGATACAAAGTATTGACAATATGTAGACGCGTTTGGTTCCATCTATGCCATCACGCCGTTCGAGCACCGGGCTGAAACTGCATCATTGACTCGCGCTGGATGCAGTTGCGCGGCAAAGGCCGCGCAGGTATCCCTGTGCACGGACCATGTAGCCCCTTATGGAGGCGATAGAATGAGACGAGGTATTACTAGTGTGTTTCTGCTGCTCATCGTCACGGCCCTGGCCCTGGCGATAGCGGCCTGCTCGGATGAGCCCGAGCCTACGAACACTCCCACCAGCGCCCTCGGGCCTGCCAACACCCCCACCAGTGTCCCCTCCGAGCCACTGAACGTGGTCGCGAGCATCTACCCGATGCAGTACTTCACCGAACGCATCGGCGGCGACCGGGTGGAAGTCGAGACCATCGTGCAGCCCGGCACCGAGGCCCACGGATTCGAACTCACGGCGAGCGACCTCCTCACGATCGCCGAGGCCGACGTCGTAGTGACGAACGGCCTCACGCTGTTGCCCTGGCTGGATCGTGCGATCGAGTCTCTGGGCGACGACCTCTCCGGCATCGTGGTCGAGGCTGCGTTCCCGGAGGCGGCGCTGCCCCTCGAGGAAGGCGCAGACCCACACGGCCACATGGAAGAAGACGAGCACGGCCACATGGAAGAGGGCGAGCACGGCGACGAAGGCGAGTCGGCCTTTGACGGACGCCTGCTGGTCGCGGACCTCGATGCGCAACACCTCTCAGTGATCGACCTCTCGACGGAGGAGGTGGACGTTGGCGCCTTCGAGATCAGTGCTCCGCCGGCCGCGATCTACCCCAGCCCGACGCACCGCTACGCCTTCGTCCTCGCCCGGGGCCCGGGTGAGGCGGATGACGGCATCCACATCTTCGACGGCGGCATCTTCCTCCAGGAGCACGGCGACCACTTCGACCTCGTGCGTGAGCCGGTCTCGCGTCATCCCCATGTAGCGACGGTTGAACGGCCGATCCACTTCGTCAACACCTACGGCTGGACGGCAGTGTTCGCCGACGCTAAAGGCTACGTCTACCTCTACAACGAGGACGAGCTTTCCAGCACGCAGGGCGACTACCAGCCGATCGTGTTCGAAACCGGCCCGCAGCACGGCGCTGCCCTGGCAATCTCCCCCGACGAGTTCATCGTGACCACGAAGAACCCCGACTACCCCGAGAACTCGGACGACAGCCTGCCCGTCGGCGTTGAGGTCCTCAACCTGGACGGCGAAGTCGTCTATGACGCCAGCAACCGTTCCTGCCCCGGCATGCACGGCGAGATACACAACGAGGAAGGCGCCATCTTCGGCTGCGTCGGCGGAGTGCTCTTCCTGCACCCGCACGGCGACAGCTACGACCACGACTTCATCGAGAATCCGCCCGGGATGCGCGAGGACTCGCGGATCGGCTCCTTCTTCGGACACGACGAGCTGCACCATTTCTTCGGACGCGCCTCCTACTTCGACGGTCAGGGTTTCGCCAACGACGGCATCTGGCTGATCGACCCGGAGACGGGCGAGTTCCGGCGGGTCTTCAGCGAGGCGGTCGCGGCTGGCGGCATCGGCGCGCACGCGGAGCGCCTCTACCTGCTCACCTCCGAAGGCGAACTCCACGTGCTGGATGCCCACGACGGCGATGAGATCACGCACCTCCACGTCATGGACCCGGGCGAGGGCGGGCGGCCCAGTCTCACCATCGTCGGCGAGACGATGTTCATCACGAACCCGGGCCTGGGTGAGGTCATCGCGCTCGACCTCGAACACCTCGAAGTGGAGGAGACGTGGGACATCGGCGGTTCGCCCTCTGGCCTCGCCTTCGTTGGCACCCTCGGTGAAGGCGAGGGCCATGAGGACGAAGACGAGCACGGCCATGAGGAAGAGGACGAGCATGGCGATGAAGACGAGGATGAGCACGGCCATGAAGACGAGGATGAGCATGGCGATGAGGACGACCACGGCCATGGGGAGTACGACCCGCACTTCTGGCTCGACCCGCTGCGCGCCATCAGCCAGGCGGAGCGCATAGCCGAGGCGCTGATCGAGGCGGACCCCGAGGGAGCCAACGTCTACCGGGCGAACCTCGCCGCGCTCTCGGCAGACCTCCGGGCGCTGCACGCGGAGTTCGAGACGGGCCTCAGCTCGTGCGCCCACCGCGAGTTCGTCACGTCCCACTCTGCATACGCATACCTCGCGCTGGCCTACGACCTGGAACAGGTCGGGATCGCTGGCCTCTCCCCGGAGCCAGAGCCGTCGCCGCAGCGTCTCGCCGCCATCGCCGACCGCATCAAGGAGCTCGGCATCACGGCGGTGCTGCTCGAGCCCGTGCTCTCCGGCGCGAACGAGAAGGCGCTCGCGGATGAGACGGGGGCCGGCATCTACCAGATCCACGCGATAGAGAGCGTTACCCAGACTGAGCTGGACGAACACGGAGACTACCTCGGCCTGATGCGCGACAACCTGAACAGCCTCCGCATTGCGATGGAGTGCTCGTAACCGGGTAGCGAAGCGATACGGCGGCCGCAAATCTGAATACGGCCGCCGCGAGGGAAGGAGAGGCGTGCGATGAAGTGGTACGGCGAACCAGAGCGCATCGACGCAGATCATATGCTGGACTGCGAAGCATGCGACAAGAAGTGCGCGGACTGCTCGGAGCAGACGGCCAACGGCGGCTTTGCGACGCAGCTCTACCCGGAGCAGCACGGGTTCGAGCTGGATGAGCTGTTCAACCTCGCGACTATCGCGGCCAACGCGGCAGGGCACCAGCTGGATCCCGAAGAGACGGACGCTGAGTTCAACGCAGTGCTCGTCGACCTGGACGCGAACGATGCCAGTTTCCTGGTGGACCTGATGTTCTATCAACTGAATAGCCCCCTCCTGGGGGGTGCGCCGAAGTCCTCCCCGGCGCACCCCCCTGCCTCGGCTGGGCCGCTCGCTGAGCGATGCGATCTGACCCAGCCGGACTCACACGAAGCATCCATACAGGAAGCCACGGAAAACGAAACCCCGTAGAAAGGAGACGGAAATGGTAGAGATGACGGCATATTCGGTGAAGCTGAAGAAGATGGTGACCATCAAGGACCCGGAGGTTGTGACCCTGAAGAACGGGCGGAAGGCGATCCGCGGTGTAGCCGAGGAGGACCCGTCCAGCAAGGTCATCAGGATCGTGAGTGACAAGGACGCGGCAGAACTGGCGGTGCGCGGCTGACCCGCGCAGTCCCTGAGTAGCACCACCAGGATCGGACTCGCCGGTCGCCGGCTGGAGCTGTACCTTGGGGGATGCGGGGGCGCGCCAAGTCCTCCCGGCGCGTCCCCGCCATCCCCCTTTTGTGGTTGGCGGGGTCGGTGAGCATAGAGGGTGGCAGGGTCTTGGTCGATTCCGTAGTGGAGGCGCGGGAGGTGGCGCGACGGTGGAAGGGAGGGCGAGGGCGCCCGCCGTATACGGTCCCGCCGGCACCGGGGCGGTATGATTGCTCGCGGTAGTGAGCCGACCGGCATGAAACAGGAACTGGACTACAGGGAGTTGCCCACGGAACGGGACGTCCTCGCGCCGGACGGCTCGGAGATCCGGCTGATGTCGGAGACGGGCCGGGGGAGCATGGTTCACTGCAGCCTGGGTCCGGGAGAGGTGTCATTGCCTGTCGCCCACCGGACGGTCGAGGAAGTGTGGTACTTCCTCGAGGGCACAGGCCAGGTGTGGAGGAAGCACGGCGGCGAGGAACGGGTCGTGGACGTGGCTCCGGGCGGGAGCCTGTCGATCCCCGTTGGCGCACAATTCCAGTTCAGGGCAACGGGCGACCGTCCGCTGAGCTTCGTGATCGTTACCATGCCGCCCTGGCCCGGCGACGATGAAGCCTATCCTGTGGCAGGCTGCTGGCCTGTCACGCCGTAGGCCCCGACAACCCCACCTCCGGAGGGAGCCATGACACGCATCACGCCCATCACCGACAAGGCCCAGCTCCCACCGGAGCGGCAGCACGAGTGGGACGCGGTCCTCGCTGAACGTGGACGCGTCCGCGGGCCGTTCGCGGTCATGCTCCAGAGCCCCGGCCTCGCCTTGGGCTTCCTGTCGACGCTCCGGAACACGCACGACGACAGCGTCGTCAGCCCTGCGCTGCACGAGCTCGCCATCCTCGCCGTCGCCTACGAGGACGACGCTCCCTACCAGTGGTCGGTCCACGTCTCGACCGCCCGCGCCGCGGGCCTGGGTGACGCCGCCATCGACGCCGCCCGCACCGGCGCCGACGCCAGCCACCTCGACGACGACGAGCGCGACGTTATCGAACTGTCCCGCCAGCTCTGCCGCACGAACCGGGTCGAGCAGTCGCTGTTCGACTCCCTGATGGCGCGGCACGGCCAGCACTGGCTCATCCTCATCGTCGGCACCATCGGCCTCTACCGGTACGTGGCCGCCTTCAACAACGCCTTCGACATCGATGTGATCGCGGGCGACGACCAGTTGCCGCCGCGCCGCTGAGGCGGGGGCGTCCGCGCTCGCCATCGGGCGAGGGGAGGCAAGGGCGCCCACGAGGGACGCCCCTACATCAGGCCACCGGAACCGGGCTGCGAGGTTCCTGCCTCCGCAGGAACGACGGAGGTGGTGGGACGCCTCCCGAGAGATTTCTCGGCTTCGCTCGAAATGACAGGGCATGGCGCGCTACCACCAGACCTGGATGCGTGGGACAGGAGGACTGCTGCTGTCGCCGGGGGCGTCGGCGGGCGGGGCGCTGCCGGGTCCGGCGCCGGGTTCCGGGGGCTCGGAGAGCGATGGGCGCGGGAGCTCGTAGCCGATGCCGTACTGCGGACGCGGGAGGCGGCGCGACAGCGGGAGGTCGTCGTCCAGGAAGGGCTCCGTGCCGGTCCAGATGCCGAAGGACGGCGGCTTGAGGAAGGCGAGGGCGAGGGCGTCCGCCTTGTCGGGCGAGGGGAGGCCGCGCTTGCGCATCTCCCGCTTGCCCTCCAGCCGCACCTGTCCGGAGCTGGAGACGTCGTAGCGCAGGGAGACGAGCTGACCGGCGAGCTCCTCGTCCGGCGGGAGGACCATCAGCCCGTCGTTCAGCAGCATCCGCACTTCCCAGAAGATCTCGGAGCGCGTGTTGAAGAAGCGGGTGCGGTGGGGCGCGCGTCCGCCGAAGTGGACGCCGTAGACCGGCTCGCCGAGTTCGCGCAGGCGGTCGATGACGCCGCCGCCGAGCCCGCCCTCGTCCACGAAGATGGCCTCCGCGCCGGTCTCCTCCCGCGTCCGGATAATCTCGTAGACGAGGCGCATCGTGTCCATGCGCGAGAAGGAGGTGAGGCTGTGGACGCGCTGCCCCTGCCGCACGCAGATGGCGGACTTGTCCGCGCCGAACCGCCCGACGTCGACGCCGAGGTACACGGGCTCGTTGGGGTCGAGGGGCAGCGTTGTCATGCCGGGCGTTGTCATGTTGAGCGAAGCCGGAGGCGCAGCCGAAACATCTCTCAGGGAGCGTTCGTCCTCAGTGGCACTCGCACCCGAGAGATTCCTCGACTCCGCTTCACTCCGCTCGGAATGACAATCAGTGGGCGCTCACTCCGCTCGGAATGACAATCGGTCCAGCGCTCCATGGCGTGTTCGACGGCGTCGCGGCCGACGAGGGAGTCCTCCTGGGCGTTGGGGAACTCGGCGAGGACGCCCGCGACGTACGAGGGGTGGTCCTCCGACCAGTCGAGAGCGAGCTCCTCGGCGTCCTCGGGGGTGATCATGCCGGGCACGCCGCCGTTCTCGCCGGTGAAGTTGGGGGTGTCGTAGGCGGATATCTTGATGCGGTGGTAGCGCGCGCGGCGGGAGTGGTGGGACTCGTAGAACTCGCCTTCGAGCGTCATGGCGTTGCCGACGAGGAGGAGCCGGTTGGGGTGGAGGCGCTTGATTGAGTCGATCTGGTCCTGGGGCATGGCGTGGGCCTCGGTGACGACGACGAGCAGGTTGGGCGAGTGGAAGCCCTGGATGTTGCACGCCTTGTTGGTTGAGAAGCCGATGGCGAACCGCTTCTCGTCGATGCGGTACTTCGAGGCCAGCATCTTCCCGCCGAGGCGCTCCTCCGCCACGGCGAACGCCTCCCGCATCTCCTGCCAGACGATCTCCTCGACCTGCCGCTGCGTGGGTCCGGTGACGACGACCTTGGAGTCCGGCCGCGTCTCGATCCACCAGAGCACGGCTCGCGCGGCTGCCCAGTCCTTGCCGCAGCCGTTCGCCCCGACGACCGAGACGCGGCGGTGCTCCACGACCGCCTCCAGCATCTCGATCTGCTTCGAGTACGGCATCCCGGCCTCGCCGAGCACGTCTGCCACGAACCCGACGGGGTCGTCCACGTATCGTGTGAGGTCTTCTGTCACGGGTCCACCTTCTCCACCCGGATAAATCAGCCCCCTGGGTTCCCGCATTCGCGGGAATGACGAGTGAGGCGCGGGAATGACGGTCCGGGTTAACACAAAAAGCCCCCTCGTGCTCTTCGCTGAGGGGGCAGCGGTCTTCCTGCGGCTCGTCCGCAAGGGTCAAATGCGCTCTATGTGCGCTGTCCAGCCATTATGCAGCAGGTGAGTCGGTTCTGCAAGGGGTTCGTGTCACAATGGCGACGGAAGTGAAGGCATTCGCCACTGGATGACCCCCAGCGACCTGCCGCCGAACTTGTGAACCGCCCGGTAGCCTACCCGCAGGGACCAGACGTCGATGGCGTCCGGACACTGCGCGCGCAGACGGTCCACCGCTTCAAGGATGCTGCTTCCGATGGCCCAATTGCCGCTTTCCACGTCGATGGAGACGATCTCCCCGTGGTGGTCGGCTTCGACCTGCGACCGTATGTCCCGCTCGTAGATCTCGTCGCCCAGGCGGGCAATCTCATCTTTCGGGCGGGTTGGCGCGATAGGTCTGGGTGATTGCATGGGCCCCAGGGTGTCGTTGCTCATCCGTTCACCTTCCACAAGCGTGTCGGGAGGGGGTAGTGCGCCCGTCCCCTGCCCATCGTGCGGCAGGGGTGGCCATTCGCGCAAGGGGCTCGTGTCACATGGGAGCCAGGGGGTGTTGTGCGGTGTGTTCGTCATTGCCGCGAAGGCGGCGCGCGGGCGGTCGTAGGGGCGGTTCGCGAACCGCCCCTACGGGGGCAGGGGAGACACACCCCTGTGGCAAAGGGTGGGGCGTGCGGGTAGCATCGCGGCATGGTTGAGGAGCAGCAGCCCGCCCGGAGCGCGGAACAGGGGGACGAGGTTCCTGCCTCCGCAGGAACGACGGACCCCAGGGGCACGGGAACGACGGACCCCGGAGGCGCAGGAACGACGGACCCCAGAGGCGCAGGAACGACGGATCCCAGTGGCACAGGAACGACGGGTCGCCGCCGCCGCTGGCTGCCGCGGACATTCGACGCGCTGGAGTCCCCCGCGTATCGCAGTTACTTCACCGCCATGCTCTTCTACTTCGGCGCGATGCAGGCGACGATGCTGGCGCGCCCCCTCCTCGCGTACGACCTCGCGGACCGCGCGCCCATCGTCCTCGGCATCGTGATTGCGGCGAACAACGCGCCGTCGCTGGTGCTGTCGCCCTTCGCGGGAGCGCTCGCGGACAGGGTCTCGATGCGGAACATCCTCATCGTCGCGGCGGGGTTGATGGCCGTGTTCGCGGGCATCACGGCGGTCGGCATCGCGATGGACGTGCTGGAGTGGTGGCACGTCATGGTGATCGGGGTCTTTCAGGGCTCCGTGATGGTGTTCATCACGCCGACGCGCCGTGCCATCATCGGCGGGCTGGTGGAAGAGCGGCACCTGCTGAATGCGACGGGCCTGCACACGATGTCGCAGAACGCGAACCGGACGCTGCTGCCGCTGGTGGCGGGCGTGCTGTTCGCGCGGGCAGGGGCGGAGTGGGCGTACGTCCTCATCGTCGTGCTGTACGTCGTGGGGCTGGGCCTGATGTTCTTCACGCCGGTGCAGGGCGCGGGAGCCGCGCGCAGGCGGAACCGCAGCAGCTCGCCGCTGGAGGGCTTCCGCTACGTGTGGCAGGCGCCCCCTATCCGCACCCTCATCCTGGCGGGCTTCGTCATCACCGTGTTCGGCCAGCCGTTCCAGCACCTGCTGCCGCTGGCGCAGGACCTGCTCCAGATAGAGGCGGACGGCGTGGGGCTGCTCGTCACGTTCTTCGGGCTGGGGTCGTTGTTCGGCTCGACGACGGCGGCGTCGCTGGGCGACTTCCAGCGGAAGGGCCTGCTGCTGATCGGCTTCTTCACGCTGTTCGGCGCGGGCGTGGTCGGGTTTGCGGTATCGAGCTGGTACGTGCTGTCGCTGCTGCTCATGCTGCCCATCGGCATCGGCCACTCCGGGCGGACGGTTGTCCACCTCGCGGCGTTGCAGACCTACTCGGAGAACGAGATGCGCGGCCGCGTGCAGGCGCTGAACGCGATGATGGGCGGCCTGATACCCGTGGCGATCCTCGGCATCACGGGACTGGCGGAGTTGTTCAATGCTCGCATCGCGCTTGCGTCGGCGGGCAGCGTCATCCTCGCCTACGGCGTATGGGAGACGTTGTTCTCGCGGACGCTGCGGTCGATGCGGTAGGGGTTACTCACGTGGTTCGACAGGCTCACCATGAGCGGATGGAGGGGTGGGGGCGAGGTTGCGCGCTAAAGCGCGAGCCTTCGCAGGAACGACGGAAGGGCGTGGGAATGACGGAAGGGGCGCCGGAATGGCGGCCTACGGGGCGTAGGGGGCCCTCACCCGACGCGCAGGCGCGTCTACCTCTCCCCGAGGGAGAGGTGAGGGGGGGCGAGGTTGCGCGCTAAAGCGCGAGCCTTCGCAGGAACGACGGACGGGGGGCGGGAATGGCGGAAGGGGCGCGGGAAAGGGCGGGTAGAGGGGCAGGAACGACGGAAGGGCGTGATGGACAGGATAGGGGGTGATCCGGCCAAACCCCCGACCCCGCCCCCAATAAGGCATCGTAACGTCATCAAAAATGCTGGAATATCACCCCTAAATCATTAGACTATGTGTATAATCACCAGCCGAAATGCAACCAGGAGGATTCGTGGTGTCGACACCCGTTGCGAGTCTGCTGGACACCGGCAGCGCCGCCGTCAGGACGGTGCAATTCTACCCCCCCCCCCCCCCCCCCCCCCCCCCCCCCGAATTTTTGGAAATCTGAGGGCCGCCTCGCCCTCGTTCCGCTTCTCATCCTTGCGGTCCTGCTGCTGACCGCGCTGCCCGCGGGCGCCCAGACCGACCCCACCCTCGTCAGCAACACCGGGGAATCGAACGACGGAGTACGTTCCATCACTTCTTGGGACCATGCCCAGGGGTTCACCACCGGCTCCAACACGCAGGGGTACAAACTGACCGCAGTGGACCTTTCACTGTCACGCTCTGGAAGTGGGACAGACGCGACGTTCACCGTCAACATCTGCTCCGCGGAGACTTCCGGCTTGCCTCCCACTTCCACTACCGGTTGTCTGGGTACGCTGACTACCCAGTCTTCGGTGGTCACAGGGATCAACACCTTCACTCATTCGGGCATCGACCTGACCGCCAGTACGACGTACTTCGTGTTCGTGGACACCACCGCCGCCGGGTCCAATACAAGCATCGAGTTCACGCTCACGAACTCGAACGCCGAAGATTCCGGCGCGGCAGCGGGTTGGAGCATCGCAGACGACAGCTATCGGCGCTTGCGAACCAGTACTGGCAGTTGGACCAATGTCACGCCATCTCGCCGGATCGCCATCCACGGCTCCGCGAAGACCGGGGGCACACCGCCCACGCCGCAGCCCACACCGCCGCCCACTCCCTCCACGCCCGCCGTTCCGGCGGGGCTGACCATAACGGCGGGGGAGGGCAGCATCACGCTGCGCTGGAACAACCCCGGCGACAGCAGCATCACCCGGTACGAGTACTCGCTCGACGGAAGCACGTGGATACGCATCCCCGGCAGCGGCCCCGGGACGACGTCCCACACCGTCACCGGCCTGACTCCCGGCAGGACGTACACGGCGCAGTTGCGCGCGGTGAACGCCAACGGGAGCGGCGGCCACGCCGACTCTCCTACGGCCACGCCGTCGGGCGGCGGGGTTCCCCGGTACGAGGTGCGGGACGTGGTCGTCACCGTCACGAGGATAGACACGGTGGGGTGGGCGCGGTTCGAGAGGCGCTTCGGCTACAACTGCTGGGACGAGATGGCCGCCGCCGTCGCCGCAGCCGAGGTGTCGTCTGGGCGCACGCCCGAGGACGATGAGCTCGCCCGGTGCCAGCGGTTCCTCGCGGAAGATATCAAGCCCGCCGTGACCGAGACGCGCATAGAGCGCCGCCGCGTGCGGGTGGAGTAGGGCCCTCACCCGACGCGCAGGCGCGTCTACCTCTCCCCGAGGGAGAGGTGAGGGGGCGAGGTTGCGCGCTAAGCGCGAGCCTTCGCAGGAACGACGGGTAGGGGGCGGGAACGACGGTAGAGGTGCGGAGACGTTATTCTCGCGGACGATGCGGTAGGGGTTACTCACATGATTCGACAGCTCACCATGAGCGGATGGACAGAATAGGGGAGTGCCGGTGAGTTACTGGGTCTATGAAGATGACGCCACGAATCACGCGCGCGTACACCTCGGTACATGCCGCTTCTGCAACAACGGGCGCGGAATGAAGGACACTCGTTTGCCGGACAACCGCTGGCACGGGCCGTTCGCAGACCGTGAATCTGCGAACGCCAGGGCGAGGGCTACCGGAAAGCGCGACGTTGGTGAGTGCAAGGTCTGTCTCGGCTGAGGCCGGTGGCGCACGGACGCTCCCCGAGAGATGTTTCGGCTGCGCTCAACATGACAGACCCCGCCAGCGCTGGAGTGACGGGGAAGGGCGGTTCGCGAACCGCCCCTACGCGGGGCAGGTCAGCGGGAGCGGGGGAGGCGCCAGGTGCGGTCGATGTTGTCCCAGCCGATGTGGCCGTAGAAGGCGTGCCCTTCCTCGCTGGAGTGGAGCATGATGGTGCACTCCTCGCCGGCCTCCTCGCGGAAGCGGCCGAGGAGTTCGCGTCCGATGCCCATGCGCTTGTAGGGCGCGGCGACGGCGAGTTCCGTCACGAGGGCGTAGACGGCGTAGTCGGCGAGGCCGCGCACGATGCCGACGAGCGCATCGCCGTCGCGCGCGGTGACGATGACGTCGGCGTTGCGGAGCATGCGCTCCACGCGCGTGAGGTCGTCGAGGGGGCGGTTGAAGCCACCGGCGCGCAGGAGGTTGGCGACCTCGGCTGCGTTCGGCATGTCGGTTGTGGAGTAGGTGATGGGCATATGCGTGCTCCTCTGGGGAGGGCGGTTCGCGAACCGCCCCTACGATGGCGATATTTCCGCTTTGCGGGAGTGACGGCCTACGGGGCGTGGGGGCCCTCACCCGCCGCGCAGGCGCGTCTACCTCTCCCCGAGGGAGAGGTGGGGGCGAGGTTCCTGCCTTCGCAGGAACGACGGGGGAAGGGCGGTTCGCGAACCGCCCCTACGGCAGGCGAGATTCCCGCTTTCGCGGGAATGACGGGTAGGGCGTGTTTTCCTTGACACTCTCCTCTGCCAATCCTACGATTCCCGTGCTCCGTGCGGAAGGCGCGCACGGCACGAAAGGAGCACGTTATGCCGGAAGAGAATGTCCGGGCAGACAAGCTTGGAGGAACGGCGCGGCGGCGCAACACCAGCATGCGCGAGCTGCGGGGCGGAGGCGACGTCGATTACAAGTACATCTCGGCGGACAACCACATAGACCTCGTGTGGTATCCGCACGACATCATCCAGTCCCGCATCGAATCGAAGTACAAGGAGAGAGCCCCGAAGATCGTGGAGTCGCCGAAGGGCACGGCGTGGCAGTGGGAGGACGACAT
>NZ_CBDBNY010000002.1:0-21563 GCF_965208055.1 Candidatus Palauibacter sp. | reverse complement strand
CGCCGGGCGGGGACCGGAGCAGCTTCGAGGCGCTGCGGCTGAACCGGGGGGTCTCGGATGTCCCGGCGGCCGTTCTGGGTCCAGGTCGGGGACTGGTTGGCGGTGGAGTGTGACGACCTCCCGGACCGGACCCGGCCGCTTGTCGTTGGTGTGGATCTCGGGGGATCTGCCGCCATGTCGGCCGGGGCCGCGTGTTTTGCGTCGGGCCGGGTGGAGGCGGTCGGGATGTTCGGCGGCTTCCCGGATCTCCGGGAGCGGGGCGTTCGGGATGGCGTGGGGGACCGATACCGCCACTTCCTCGATGACGGGGATCTGGTCGTCGTGGAGGGGGTGCGGGTTCCAGGCGCGCACCGGCTTCTCCACGAGGTGCAGGCCCGCTGGGGGATGCCGGACGTGATCTGCGCGGACCGTTACAGAAAGGGCGAGCTGCAGGACGCCCTTGACCGGCTGGGTTGGCGGTGCGAGGTGCGCTGGCGCGGCATGGGCTACCGTGACGGCTCGGAGGATGTGCGTGACTTCCGTGCGGCCGTCCTGTCGGGGCGGGTGTCGGTTGCGCGGTCCCGGTTGCTGCGGTCGTGCGTCGGGGAGGCGAGGGTCACGACTAACCCGAGCGGGGATTCGAAGCTCGCCATTCGGGCGGGGGCCGGGCGGAGATTCCGGGCCCGTGACGATGCGGCGGCCGCTGCGGTTCTGGCTATCGCCGAACGCGAGCGGATGCGTCGTCGTGAGCATGTGGAGGTGGAGTCGTGGGGCTGGGCCATCGCGTAGGTGGGGCGGCCTGGCGGCGACTACGCCGGCGGCGTCTGGATCTGGATGGATGGCGTTGTACTCGGTGCGGGAAGGGGGGCAGGATGGAGGTGCATCACGTGGTGCCACTCCACCGGGGCGGTCGGCTGATCTGTCTGATATCCGACCTGCGATCGCTCTGCCGGACGTGTCACATCGCCATCCATCGCCGGCGCGATGTGGAAGGTGCTGACGACTGGCGGCGGCTTCTGGCGGGGTTGTAAGATGGGGCCGTCGCGTCGTCGTCTCTCTTGACACGCCGCATCATGTTCCCTTCGGCGGCGGCGCGGCAGACAGAGGGAGAAACGCGGCACACAACGGGAGAAATGTAGAGTGGACAAGCGGCTGCACAAGATCGAGCTGGAGCGCTCGGAGCTCCTCGAGAAGCTCCTGGATCTCCCGGATGACGAGTCGCCGGACGAGCTGAAGGCGGCGATTCGCGCTGTCGAGCAGCGTCGGCGCGCCGCGCTGCGCGAGATCGAGGCGGACGACGGCGCCGACGACGACGACGGCAGCGCCACTGCGCGCCACCGTCTGGTGTCCCGTGCGCGGGTCTCGGACGTGGTTGGCGCGGCTCTGCGGGGCGGCGGCACGGTCGGCGGCGCAACCCGCGAGCTGCAGCAGGACGTCGGTCTGGACGTGGATTCCATCCCGCTGGAGCTGCTGCGAGGCGAGCAGCACAGGACGGCCGGCCAGTCCTCGGCGCCGACGAATGTTCCTCGGACCGGCCCGGCCACGATCCCCGCCGTCTTCCCTGCCTCGGTGACGGCGTGGCTGGGTATCCCGATGCCGACGGTCCCGGCCGGAGAGGCCATCTACCGGGTGATGTCCACGAGCGCGACGGCCGCGAAGGTCGCGGGCGGGGCGGAGGCCAGTTCCTCGGCGGCCGCCTACTCCACGACCACGATGAAGCCCGGGCGGATTCACGCTCGGCTCCACTTCCGGCGCGAAGACGCCTTGACGCTGGCCTCGCTGGAAGCGGACCTTCGGCGCAACCTTTCTTCGGCCGTGATGTCCCGGCTCGATGCGCAGGTGATCGCCGGAGCATCCTCGGAAGGGCTGCTGACCGGAGCCCTGACTTCGGCCACCGCTGACAGCGGCGGGCAGTTCACCTTTGATGACGCCGTGGGTGCGGCCACCGGCGCGCTGGATGGTCTCTACGCGGACGTTCCGGGCCAGTTGCGTATGCTGGTCGGGGTGGAAACCGGGCGCCGGCTACTGACCCTCTGGCGCGCCAACGAAACGGACATGACGACCTGGGCTTTCCTCTCGGGTCTCCTCGGTGGGCTGCGCTCCTCCTCGCATGTTCCGGCGACCGCCACGAGCGGCGGCCGCGCCAAGACACAGGATCTCCTGATCCGGCGAGGGATGCGGATGGATGCGGTCTGTCCCGTCTGGCAGGGCGTCTCGATCTTGAGGGATCCGTATAGCGCCGCTGATGAGGGAGAAGTCGCAGTTCACTGCACCGCCTTCTACGCCTTCAAGGTGCTGCGGTCGGCCGGATTCGTCCCCGGAAACCTGCAAGTCAACGCGTAATGCGTCTGGTCGTGCCAGGGGCGCGACTGCGCGCCGACGATGACCGGCTGCGGCTCTCGGGCGTGGTCCTGCCTTACGGGACCGAAGCCCGGATTCCCGGCGGCCGCGAGCGGATCATGGCGGGCGCCTTCGGGGATGTCTCGGCGCTCGATGTCGTCCTCAACGTCCATCACGACCGGGGGCGGCCGCTGGCTCGGACGGGGGGCGGCGGGCTCCGGTTCTCGGACTCCGATGTGTCTCTCGACCTCGAGGCGACCCTGCCGGAGACCCGGGAGGCGGAGGACGTGGTTCGTCTGGTCCGCGCCGGAGTCCTGCGTGGGCTGTCGGTCGAGTTCATGCCGACCCGCGAGGAGCGGGTGCGCGACGTTCTGGAGGTCCTCGAGGCGCGGCTCCTGGGCGTCGGGGTGGTGGATCGTCCCGCCTACCCGGCGGCCACGGTCTCGGCGCGGCGGCGGCTCCTGTGGCTCTGACGGCCGCGACCCTCGGGGCCCGGATCGGTGAGCCCACGGACCGGGCAGGGGAGCTCCTGCTGGTCGTCTCGGATCTGGTGGCCGCCCGGCTGGGCGTCACGGCGGCTGATCTCGACGGGGACGACCCGCCGGCGCCGTCCTCGATCCTCGACGAGGCCCGGATCCGGGCGGCGGGCTGGCTCGCCGAGCGGGGGCAGCGTCCGGCCGTGGGCGGGGCCATGAGCGTCCAGGTCGGAGACGTCGAGGTCAGATACGCGGCCGGGATGACCGGGTGCCTCCGTCACTCCGGAGCGGAGTCGCTGCTGTCGGACTGGATCCCGCGAGGCATCGCCACCGTGGGGGACGACTGATGGTCCCTGACGGCGTTTTTGCGGCCAGTGGCGCGGGGGAGTGGTCGTTCGCGGCGATCCTCGAGGGGTCCTGATGAGCTTCTGGTCCCGGATCTGGCCCCGCCAGGTCGAGCAGCGGGGCGTCGGCGATGAGGCGATCGAGGAGCTGCTGCGGCGCAAGACGAGCGACGAGGATGCGGATGCGGCGGCGGCCGCGACGGTCGAGGCGGCCACCGGGCTCTACGCGCGAGGCCTGCTCCTCGGGGAGTGGGACCCGGCGCGGCTCCGTCTTCCGTCTTCCGATGTCCTCTCGACCATCGCGCGAGACCTGGTGCTCCACGGTGAGTCCCTGTGGCTGATCGGCGGGGGCGGGTCCGCGCTGCTCCCGGTCACCGGCGCGACCGTGACGGGCGGTCCGGACCCCGCCTCGTGGCTCTACGATCTGGACCTCCCGGCCCCGACCCGGACGGCGCGGCGGGTGCGGGTCCAGGCTGACCGCGTGTTCCATCCGCGCTGGCACGTGGACCGGGAGACGCCGTGGGTGGGGCGCTCGCCGCTCACGGCGGCCGCGAGCACGTCCCGGCTGCTCGCCCGGCTGGAACGCTCTCTGGGGGACGAGTCGGGCACGGCGACCGGCCAGGTGGTCCCGATCCCGAAGGGTCCAGAGGGGCAGAATCTCACCGCCATGACCGAGGGGCTCGCCGCTCTGCGGGGTCGGCTGTCGCTGATCGAGACGACGAGCGCCGGGTGGGGCGACGGGCGAAGCGCGGCTCCACAGGGCGACTGGATGCCTCGGCGTCTCGGACCCGCGTGGGACTCGCCCCTCGAGGAAACCCGGATGAGGGCCGCGCTGGAGGTCATGGCGGCGCTGGGCGTCCCGCCCGGCCTGCTTCTCGGTGAGGCGAGCACGGGGCAGAGGGAGGCGCTGAGGACGTGGTATCACACCGGGCTCCTGCCGATGGCGCGAGTGGTGGAGGCGGAGGTCGAGGCGAAGTTGGGGACCACCTCGAGGCTGCGGTTCCCGCGTCTCGGCGCGGCGGACGTGACCGGCAAGGCCAGGGCCCTGGGCTCGCTGGTGACGGCTGGCGTCCCGCTCGATGAGGCGCGCCAGGTCGTCGGGCTGTGATCCTGAAGCACGCGGCCATGACGGCGCGGGCGGCGGCGATCGCAAGCGGGGCGGCCGTCGAGGTCCAGGTCGACGGGGTCGCCGACTACGCGATCTGGGTCCGGGAGCAGGGCCTTTCCAACCTCGGGGAGGTCGGGATCGACTCCGCCCACGGGGGGACCGCGACCCTCTGGAACACCGCGGTAGGGCCGGGGTCCCGGTTGGTGGTCGCGGGCCGGGCCTACCGGGTGCGCGAGGTCGAGGGGATGGTGGGGCCGGACGGCCTGCGCTACACGGCGACGGCGGAGTGCTTCGGGCCGGTCAGCTAAGCCAGGCGCTCCGGTGTTCCGGTTCCGATTGATCCCGCTGGGCGAGCGGATTGCCCAACACCCGATTGGTGAGCGCGGCCGTCCCGCGATTCAGGCTGGGGGTGTCCCGCGTGAACTCCACCGGCAGCTCCTCGGCGAACAGGTCCCGGAAGATCCCGGCGTAGAGGTCGTGGACGGGGCTCTCCGCCACCGGCTCGCCGAACGTCACGTAGGTCTCGGCGCGCTGGGCGCGGTTGAGGTTGGCGCTGGGTAGGTGGGTGATCAACATGTCGGGCCCGGCCACGACGACGATCTTGGCGTGACCATTCCATACCCGCAGATTCTCGACCCCGACGACGGCGGCGACCCGGTGAAAGATGGGCTTGGCTCCTCGCCGTAGGTCCGTCCGGTCAAGACCATGAACGCTGCGGTCCAGGACGAGGCGGAGTCGGCCGATGAGTCCGGCGCGGCGGAGGATCACCAGGTGCTCGGCGTCGGCCGGGCCGACCCGCCAGGTGGTGATGCTGACGTTCGCCGGCGTCCCGGTCTTCGCGAGCATGGCCCGGATAGCCTCGGTGGTGCTCCACCGGCCGTCGGTGCAGCCCGTGAGAATCTGACCGGGGCGGATGTCGCCCACGGCGGCGGTTGCGTCGGTCTGGGACCGGCCTTTGAGCGTGACGTTGTAGGCGCGAGCGGGTAGAGTCAGGCGCATGGCTCAGGACGATATCGCGCAGTTGACCCGGCGGCTCGGCGGGGTGCTGAAGGAAGAGCAGCGCGCGCGGAAACGCGCGGCGCGTGGGGCAGCCAGGACCCTCGGGCGGGAAAACAAGATGGTGCTGGGAGGCAAGGGGCCGATCCGCGTAGAGATGACGACGAACCCCAACATCGATGTGTTCCTGGCGGGCTTTCAGAAGGAGGTTCTGCGCGGCGCGATGACGGAATTCCTGGCGGACGCCAAGCGGCGGGCGCAATCGAAGGTAACGCGGAAGTCCGGCAAACTGCGGCGCGCAATCCGGCGGCGGGTCTTCTCGGCGCGGGGCGCGGCGGGGCGGCGCTGGCTGCGGCGCGCTGGGTTGCCGCAGATCGAGAAGGGCGTGGTCGGGGTGCTCCACGCGCCGGGTAGGGTGCAGCGCTACTCGAGGAAAGAAGCGAAGCGGACCGGGTTCATCCGGGACGCCGGGCGGGTGTCGGTCCTCGAGAAGGCGGTTGCGCGCCGGATGGATGTCTGGCTGCGGCTGACGCTGGGGAAGTGGCGACCGTGAGCCGCTAGTCCTCTTCCGGTTCCGATTGCTCCTCGGATTCGCCCATGGCGTCGAGAGCGGCGGCGAACCCGACTTCGACCCCGGCCGCGACCTCGGTCCGGACCACGCGGGCCAGCAGTGCGCCGATGGGCTCCTCCTCGTCCTCCTTCGTCGGGAAGACGCAGGCGTTCTCGATCGTCTCCATGAGTTCGGCCGAAGTCCCGTCCCTGTCGAGCGCGTCGTTGTAGTCAAACTGGACCGTGATGGTGCGGCCCGCCAACGATGTGGCGACAGCCGTTACCTGGAGGTCGGCGTCGGCCTTGAAGGCGAGGACCTTATTCTCCGGCAGCATCCTGCACCAACTGGTAGAAGTCGAGGGCCTCTCGGAGCGCCCGTACGGTCTCGTGGTGGAAGGTCTTGAGGTCCTTGTCTGCCTCGATGTGCTGCAGGATCTTCCTGGCGCGGTCCGGGTCGATCTCGATGCGGGTTACTCCGTTGTTCTCGTCGGCTTCGATGACAGGCATGGTCGGATACTGGCGGGGGCGCAGGCTAACGGTCGTGGCTTTCGGCATGGGCGGATTCTAGGCGATCCAGTTCGGCGAGTTCGGGGTCGTCCCGCAGGTGGTCTGGCGGCGGCTGGATGCGGTCGGCGAGGAGGTTAGACGGCTTCCGGTTCCGTATTCCGATGTGTGCGCGGCGAGCGGCTGCAGCGTCCTGTCGGATGAGCGCCGTCACCTTCGCGGCGACCGAACCAGACCCGGCCCGTAGGCGTCGGATCTCGTCCTCGGTGAGGGTGAGGGTTATTCGGATGTGGGGCAGGTCGGCTCGGGCGCGCGGAGCGGGGGCGCGACCGGCGACGGGTCCGGAGGACCGGGGGCGCGTTCACGCTTGAGGGAAACGCTCAATGAAGGCCGGCCGCGCCGTGTCTCGCTGGTGCGGGGGGTGAGAACCGGCGCGCTACCGCTGGGCTGGGCGGCTTGAACGGGCCGCTACCGGCTCTCGGTGGTGTTACACTCGAACGGCAAAAGCCGTGTGGTAACGGCGAGGAGGAACACCGAATGGTTGATGATACCACCGCCGGGCGGAAGCCCAACGATGATCGGAAGACAGTCGGGGCGGAACCGGCTGTCTCACTTCCGGGAGAGTGTAACGCAACGCAACGCGTTGCCATAGACGAGGAGGGCTCGGATGCGCCCCCGGATGCGCCCCCGGATGCGCCGTTGCCGACCCGGCCACGGCAGGGCGAGCAGGACGACGAGCGGAAGAAGGCGCACCGGCGGCTCTCCACCATCGTCGACGCCACGGTCCAGGACCTCCGCTGGAAGTTCCGGCGGGTCCTCCCGGAGGACGTGCTCGAGGCTCGCCCGCCGGGTGAGGGCTGGCAGGGCTTCGAGCGGAACGTCGAGGACGAGTTCGCAGGCCTGGTGCGGCTCCACGCGGAGGCGCTGTCATCGGGGAAGAAGGGTCGGACCCCGGCCGTCTCGGCCATCGCCGTCCGGCAACTGATCCTCGGGGCGGGGCTCGCCGCCACCGTCAACCCGGCGCTCGAGTGGGCCTGCTCGATCATCCCGTCTCCACCGGAGAAGGACGCCGTGCAGGTCATCCTCGACGAGTGCGCGAGGTTCTGGTCGTTCGAGCAGGGCCCGGTCTCCCGCTGGGTCCTGCCCGCCGTCCTGGTCGGAGTCCTCGACAGGATCCGCCGTCCCGGCCGCCTCCAGAAGACCATGCCGGTCCTCTGCGGACCCGCAGATAGCGGGAAGTCGACCTTCCTCGCACATCTCCTCCCGTCGAGGTTGCGGGGCAGGTTCAACCCCAACATCCCGCTGGCGTTCGGCGATGACTCGGATTTCGCCGTCTCGATGCTGGGGCAGATCCTCGGCGAAGTCTCGGAGATGACCGGGATGCGCAAGGCGGAGGTCGAGCAGGTCAAGGCGCGGCTGGGTCGGGGTTCGGACAGAATTCGACGGAAATATGGGCGAGACTTCGTGACGCTCCCGCGATCCTGCCGGCTGGTCGGGAGCACGAATAGGAACAACGCTTTCCTCTCGAATGATTCGGCTCTCCGGAGCAGGTTCATCGTGATGCACGTGCGGCCGGCGCGAGCGCGGCCGAACGTCCGGGAGGTCCTCGAGGAAACCGGCGTCCGGGAGCGCCTCTGGGGAGCGGCGATGGCGCTGGCGTTCGCGGGGTTCGACTGCGATCAGGTCCCGTTCGAGCTGCTGGCCCGCGCACGGGAAAGCACGTCCCGGTTTGTGCGCCGGCCCGACGTGCTGGATGAGGCCGTGGGCGAGCTCGACCGGGATGAGGCATACACGATGCGCGACGTTCTGCGGCTCGGGGATCTGCCCCTCGGCAAGGACCGGGCCATGGCCCCGGTGCTCCGGCGGCACGGCTGGGAGTCGGTGCCTCGCCGTGTGGAGGGCCGGGTGGTCCGGCGCTGGGTGTGGCGGCCGTGACGGCTGTAACGGCTGTAACGGCTGATGTAACGGCTGTAACGGCTGATGTAACGGCTGTAACGGCTGGCAAATGCGCGCTATGCCATGAAGTTAGGCGCGGTGTAACGGCTGTAACGGCTAGAACTGCACCCTTTACCCTACGCGCGGGCGCGGGCGCATGTGTGCACGCGCTGCTGCAAGGAGTGCAGCCAGCCGTTACAGCCGTTACAGCCGTTACACGTGACGTCATTCGTCCCACCGCCGGGGTCGTGACCCCGCCGAGGAGGGGGCGGCGGCCGCGGCGGCGATGGCAGCAGTGCTTCGGCGGCACGGCAGAAACGAGGAACCGGATGCCGGGTTCTAGGTGGCTGGGACGGCTGGGACGGCTGGGACGGCTGATTCCTTCCCTTGCAGCAGCGCGCCTGCACACGCGCACGTGTGCGCGCGCGCTACACAAAGGGAAGGGATTTGCTGTCCCAGGTGTCCCAGCCGTCCCAAACGGCCGGGTGTGACGGCATTCGTCCCTCCGCCGGGGGTCGGGACCCTGCCGACGAATCCCGCCCCGCCCGGTTCATCGCGTGACCCTCGCAAAAAAAACGAGTCCGGCTCTCCGGTGCCGGGTAGCCTGTGGCGATGACTCCTCGATCGGACCTTGGCGATGCGCTCGTGTCGTTCCTCGGGGCGCTGCGCGTCCCGGAGGGCGAGGCGGCGGGCGAGCGGCTGGAGGTCCTCGACTGGCAGCGGGAGTTCGTCGAGGCGGCGTTCTCGCCGGGCGTGATCTCCGGCGCCTTGAGCGTTGGGCGCGGCTGTGGGAAGACCGTGCTCCTCGCCGGGCTGGGCGCCGCGGTGCTCGCCGGTCCTCTCGCCGGCCACCGCCGCCAGTGCGTGATCGTCTCGGCGACCCTCGAGCAGGGCCGGATCGTCTTCGATCATCTGCGCGAGCTGGTGGCGAAGGGCATCGCACTCGGCGCCCTGACCGTGCGGAAGACGGCGGCGAGTCCTGCGGTCGTCCACGAGGAGTCGGGCTCCTCGGTGGTGGTCCGGACGTGCTCGGGCCGCTCGCTCCACGGTCTGGCCCCGACCCTCATTTTGTGCGACGAGCCAGCCCAATGGCGCGCATCGCAGCGTGACGCCGTGCGGTCCGCGCTCGCCACGTCTCTCGGGAAGATCGCGGGCGCCCGGATGCTGACGGTGGGGACCAGGAGCTCGGACTCGGCCCACTGGTTCGAGCGCGAGCTGACGGATGGGCCCGGCCACGTCGGCCGGGTGTGGAGCGCACCGGATCATCTGGAGCTCGACGACCCGCGGGCGTGGGAGGCGGCGAACCCAAGCCTCCGGTCTCCGAGGTTCCGATCCCTGCGGAAGGTGCTGGAGATCGAGGCGGCCCGTGCTCTGGCGCCGGGCGGGGACCGGAGCAGCTTCGAGGCGCTGCGGCTGAACCGGGGGGTCTCGGATGTCCCGGCGGCCGTTCTGGTCCAGGTCGGGGACTGGTTGGCGGTGGAGTGTGACGACCTCCCGGACCGGACCCGGCCGCTTGTCGTTGGTGTGGATCTCGGGGGATCTGCCGCCATGTCGGCCGGGGCCGCGTGTTTTGCGTCGGGCCGGGTGGAGGCGGTCGGGATGTTCGGCGGCTTCCCGGATCTCCGGGAGCGGGGCGTTCGGGATGGCGTGGGGGACCGATACCGCCACTTCCTCGATGACGGGGATCTGGTCGTCGTGGAGGGGGTGCGGGTTCCAGGCGCGCACCGGCTTCTCCACGAGGTGCAGGCCCGCTGGGGGATGCCGGACGTGATCTGCGCGGACCGTTACAGAAAGGGCGAGCTGCAGGACGCCCTTGACCGGCTGGGTTGGCGGTGCGAGGTGCGCTGGCGCGGCATGGGCTACCGTGACGGCTCGGAGGATGTGCGTGACTTCCGTGCGGCCGTCCTGTCGGGGCGGGTGTCGGTTGCGCGGTCCCGGTTGCTGCGGTCGTGCGTCGGGGAGGCGAGGGTCACGACTAACCCGAGCGGGGATTCGAAGCTCGCCATTCGGGCGGGGGCCGGGCGGAGATTCCGGGCCCGTGACGATGCGGCGGCCGCTGCGGTTCTGGCTATCGCCGAACGCGAGCGGATGCGTCGTCGTGAGCATGTGGAGGTGGAGTCGTGGGGCTGGGCCATCGCGTAGGTGGGGCGGCCTGGCGGCGACTACGCCGGCGGCGTCTGGATCTGGATGGATGGCGTTGTACTCGGTGCGGGAAGGGGGGCAGGATGGAGGTGCATCACGTGGTGCCACTCCACCGGGGCGGTCGGCTGATCTGTCTGATATCCGACCTGCGATCGCTCTGCCGGACGTGTCACATCGCCATCCATCGCCGGCGCGATGTGGAAGGTGCTGACGACTGGCGGCGGCTTCTGGCGGGGTTGTAAGATGGGGCCGTCGCGTCGTCGTCTCTCTTGACACGCCGCATCATGTTCCCTTCGGCGGCGGCGCGGCAGACAGAGGGAGAAACGCGGCACACAACGGGAGAAATGTAGAGTGGACAAGCGGCTGCACAAGATCGAGCTGGAGCGCTCGGAGCTCCTCGAGAAGCTCCTGGATCTCCCGGATGACGAGTCGCCGGACGAGCTGAAGGCGGCGATTCGCGCTGTCGAGCAGCGTCGGCGCGCCGCGCTGCGCGAGATCGAGGCGGACGACGGCGCCGACGACGACGACGGCAGCGCCACTGCGCGCCACCGTCTGGTGTCCCGTGCGCGGGTCTCGGACGTGGTTGGCGCGGCTCTGCGGGGCGGCGGCACGGTCGGCGGCGCAACCCGCGAGCTGCAGCAGGACGTCGGTCTGGACGTGGATTCCATCCCGCTGGAGCTGCTGCGAGGCGAGCAGCACAGGACGGCCGGCCAGTCCTCGGCGCCGACGAATGTTCCTCGGACCGGCCCGGCCACGATCCCCGCCGTCTTCCCTGCCTCGGTGACGGCGTGGCTGGGTATCCCGATGCCGACGGTCCCGGCCGGAGAGGCCATCTACCGGGTGATGTCCACGAGCGCGACGGCCGCGAAGGTCGCGGGCGGGGCGGAGGCCAGTTCCTCGGCGGCCGCCTACTCCACGACCACGATGAAGCCCGGGCGGATTCACGCTCGGCTCCACTTCCGGCGCGAAGACGCCTTGACGCTGGCCTCGCTGGAAGCGGACCTTCGGCGCAACCTTTCTTCGGCCGTGATGTCCCGGCTCGATGCGCAGGTGATCGCCGGAGCATCCTCGGAAGGGCTGCTGACCGGAGCCCTGACTTCGGCCACCGCTGACAGCGGCGGGCAGTTCACCTTTGATGACGCCGTGGGTGCGGCCACCGGCGCGCTGGATGGTCTCTACGCGGACGTTCCGGGCCAGTTGCGTATGCTGGTCGGGGTGGAAACCGGGCGCCGGCTACTGACCCTCTGGCGCGCCAACGAAACGGACATGACGACCTGGGCTTTCCTCTCGGGTCTCCTCGGTGGGCTGCGCTCCTCCTCGCATGTTCCGGCGACCGCCACGAGCGGCGGCCGCGCCAAGACACAGGATCTCCTGATCCGGCGAGGGATGCGGATGGATGCGGTCTGTCCCGTCTGGCAGGGCGTCTCGATCTTGAGGGATCCGTATAGCGCCGCTGATGAGGGAGAAGTCGCAGTTCACTGCACCGCCTTCTACGCCTTCAAGGTGCTGCGGTCGGCCGGATTCGTCCCCGGAAACCTGCAAGTCAACGCGTAATGCGTCTGGTCGTGCCAGGGGCGCGACTGCGCGCCGACGATGACCGGCTGCGGCTCTCGGGCGTGGTCCTGCCTTACGGGACCGAAGCCCGGATTCCCGGCGGCCGCGAGCGGATCATGGCGGGCGCCTTCGGGGATGTCTCGGCGCTCGATGTCGTCCTCAACGTCCATCACGACCGGGGGCGGCCGCTGGCTCGGACGGGGGGCGGCGGGCTCCGGTTCTCGGACTCCGATGTGTCTCTCGACCTCGAGGCGACCCTGCCGGAGACCCGGGAGGCGGAGGACGTGGTTCGTCTGGTCCGCGCCGGAGTCCTGCGTGGGCTGTCGGTCGAGTTCATGCCGACCCGCGAGGAGCGGGTGCGCGACGTTCTGGAGGTCCTCGAGGCGCGGCTCCTGGGCGTCGGGGTGGTGGATCGTCCCGCCTACCCGGCGGCCACGGTCTCGGCGCGGCGGCGGCTCCTGTGGCTCTGACGGCCGCGACCCTCGGGGCCCGGATCGGTGAGCCCACGGACCGGGCAGGGGAGCTCCTGCTGGTCGTCTCGGATCTGGTGGCCGCCCGGCTGGGCGTCACGGCGGCTGATCTCGACGGGGACGACCCGCCGGCGCCGTCCTCGATCCTCGACGAGGCCCGGATCCGGGCGGCGGGCTGGCTCGCCGAGCGGGGGCAGCGTCCGGCCGTGGGCGGGGCCATGAGCGTCCAGGTCGGAGACGTCGAGGTCAGATACGCGGCCGGGATGACCGGGTGCCTCCGTCACTCCGGAGCGGAGTCGCTGCTGTCGGACTGGATCCCGCGAGGCATCGCCACCGTGGGGGACGACTGATGGTCCCTGACGGCGTTTTTGCGGCCAGTGGCGCGGGGGAGTGGTCGTTCGCGGCGATCCTCGAGGGGTCCTGATGAGCTTCTGGTCCCGGATCTGGCCCCGCCAGGTCGAGCAGCGGGGCGTCGGCGATGAGGCGATCGAGGAGCTGCTGCGGCGCAAGACGAGCGACGAGGATGCGGATGCGGCGGCGGCCGCGACGGTCGAGGCGGCCACCGGGCTCTACGCGCGAGGCCTGCTCCTCGGGGAGTGGGACCCGGCGCGGCTCCGTCTTCCGTCTTCCGATGTCCTCTCGACCATCGCGCGAGACCTGGTGCTCCACGGTGAGTCCCTGTGGCTGATCGGCGGGGGCGGGTCCGCGCTGCTCCCGGTCACCGGCGCGACCGTGACGGGCGGTCCGGACCCCGCCTCGTGGCTCTACGATCTGGACCTCCCGGCCCCGACCCGGACGGCGCGGCGGGTGCGGGTCCAGGCTGACCGCGTGTTCCATCCGCGCTGGCACGTGGACCGGGAGACGCCGTGGGTGGGGCGCTCGCCGCTCACGGCGGCCGCGAGCACGTCCCGGCTGCTCGCCCGGCTGGAACGCTCTCTGGGGGACGAGTCGGGCACGGCGACCGGCCAGGTGGTCCCGATCCCGAAGGGTCCAGAGGGGCAGAATCTCACCGCCATGACCGAGGGGCTCGCCGCTCTGCGGGGTCGGCTGTCGCTGATCGAGACGACGAGCGCCGGGTGGGGCGACGGGCGAAGCGCGGCTCCACAGGGCGACTGGATGCCTCGGCGTCTCGGACCCGCGTGGGACTCGCCCCTCGAGGAAACCCGGATGAGGGCCGCGCTGGAGGTCATGGCGGCGCTGGGCGTCCCGCCCGGCCTGCTTCTCGGTGAGGCGAGCACGGGGCAGAGGGAGGCGCTGAGGACGTGGTATCACACCGGGCTCCTGCCGATGGCGCGAGTGGTGGAGGCGGAGGTCGAGGCGAAGTTGGGGACCACCTCGAGGCTGCGGTTCCCGCGTCTCGGCGCGGCGGACGTGACCGGCAAGGCCAGGGCCCTGGGCTCGCTGGTGACGGCTGGCGTCCCGCTCGATGAGGCGCGCCAGGTCGTCGGGCTGTGATCCTGAAGCACGCGGCCATGACGGCGCGGGCGGCGGCGATCGCAAGCGGGGCGGCCGTCGAGGTCCAGGTCGACGGGGTCGCCGACTACGCGATCTGGGTCCGGGAGCAGGGCCTTTCCAACCTCGGGGAGGTCGGGATCGACTCCGCCCACGGGGGGACCGCGACCCTCTGGAACACCGCGGTAGGGCCGGGGTCCCGGTTGGTGGTCGCGGGCCGGGCCTACCGGGTGCGCGAGGTCGAGGGGATGGTGGGGCCGGACGGCCTGCGCTACACGGCGACGGCGGAGTGCTTCGGGCCGGTCAGCTAAGCCAGGCGCTCCGGTGTTCCGGTTCCGATTGATCCCGCTGGGCGAGCGGATTGCCCAACACCCGATTGGTGAGCGCGGCCGTCCCGCGATTCAGGCTGGGGGTGTCCCGCGTGAACTCCACCGGCAGCTCCTCGGCGAACAGGTCCCGGAAGATCCCGGCGTAGAGGTCGTGGACGGGGCTCTCCGCCACCGGCTCGCCGAACGTCACGTAGGTCTCGGCGCGCTGGGCGCGGTTGAGGTTGGCGCTGGGTAGGTGGGTGATCAACATGTCGGGCCCGGCCACGACGACGATCTTGGCGTGACCATTCCATACCCGCAGATTCTCGACCCCGACGACGGCGGCGACCCGGTGAAAGATGGGCTTGGCTCCTCGCCGTAGGTCCGTCCGGTCAAGACCATGAACGCTGCGGTCCAGGACGAGGCGGAGTCGGCCGATGAGTCCGGCGCGGCGGAGGATCACCAGGTGCTCGGCGTCGGCCGGGCCGACCCGCCAGGTGGTGATGCTGACGTTCGCCGGCGTCCCGGTCTTCGCGAGCATGGCCCGGATAGCCTCGGTGGTGCTCCACCGGCCGTCGGTGCAGCCCGTGAGAATCTGACCGGGGCGGATGTCGCCCACGGCGGCGGTTGCGTCGGTCTGGGACCGGCCTTTGAGCGTGACGTTGTAGGCGCGAGCGGGTAGAGTCAGGCGCATGGCTCAGGACGATATCGCGCAGTTGACCCGGCGGCTCGGCGGGGTGCTGAAGGAAGAGCAGCGCGCGCGGAAACGCGCGGCGCGTGGGGCAGCCAGGACCCTCGGGCGGGAAAACAAGATGGTGCTGGGAGGCAAGGGGCCGATCCGCGTAGAGATGACGACGAACCCCAACATCGATGTGTTCCTGGCGGGCTTTCAGAAGGAGGTTCTGCGCGGCGCGATGACGGAATTCCTGGCGGACGCCAAGCGGCGGGCGCAATCGAAGGTAACGCGGAAGTCCGGCAAACTGCGGCGCGCAATCCGGCGGCGGGTCTTCTCGGCGCGGGGCGCGGCGGGGCGGCGCTGGCTGCGGCGCGCTGGGTTGCCGCAGATCGAGAAGGGCGTGGTCGGGGTGCTCCACGCGCCGGGTAGGGTGCAGCGCTACTCGAGGAAAGAAGCGAAGCGGACCGGGTTCATCCGGGACGCCGGGCGGGTGTCGGTCCTCGAGAAGGCGGTTGCGCGCCGGATGGATGTCTGGCTGCGGCTGACGCTGGGGAAGTGGCGACCGTGAGCCGCTAGTCCTCTTCCGGTTCCGATTGCTCCTCGGATTCGCCCATGGCGTCGAGAGCGGCGGCGAACCCGACTTCGACCCCGGCCGCGACCTCGGTCCGGACCACGCGGGCCAGCAGTGCGCCGATGGGCTCCTCCTCGTCCTCCTTCGTCGGGAAGACGCAGGCGTTCTCGATCGTCTCCATGAGTTCGGCCGAAGTCCCGTCCCTGTCGAGCGCGTCGTTGTAGTCAAACTGGACCGTGATGGTGCGGCCCGCCAACGATGTGGCGACAGCCGTTACCTGGAGGTCGGCGTCGGCCTTGAAGGCGAGGACCTTATTCTCCGGCAGCATCCTGCACCAACTGGTAGAAGTCGAGGGCCTCTCGGAGCGCCCGTACGGTCTCGTGGTGGAAGGTCTTGAGGTCCTTGTCTGCCTCGATGTGCTGCAGGATCTTCCTGGCGCGGTCCGGGTCGATCTCGATGCGGGTTACTCCGTTGTTCTCGTCGGCTTCGATGACAGGCATGGTCGGATACTGGCGGGGGCGCAGGCTAACGGTCGTGGCTTTCGGCATGGGCGGATTCTAGGCGATCCAGTTCGGCGAGTTCGGGGTCGTCCCGCAGGTGGTCTGGCGGCGGCTGGATGCGGTCGGCGAGGAGGTTAGACGGCTTCCGGTTCCGTATTCCGATGTGTGCGCGGCGAGCGGCTGCAGCGTCCTGTCGGATGAGCGCCGTCACCTTCGCGGCGACCGAACCAGACCCGGCCCGTAGGCGTCGGATCTCGTCCTCGGTGAGGGTGAGGGTTATTCGGATGTGGGGCAGGTCGGCTCGGGCGCGCGGAGCGGGGGCGCGACCGGCGACGGGTCCGGAGGACCGGGGGCGCGTTCACGCTTGAGGGAAACGCTCAATGAAGGCCGGCCGCGCCGTGTCTCGCTGGTGCGGGGGGTGAGAACCGGCGCGCTACCGCTGGGCTGGGCGGCTTGAACGGGCCGCTACCGGCTCTCGGTGGTGTTACACTCGAACGGCAAAAGCCGTGTGGTAACGGCGAGGAGGAACACCGAATGGTTGATGATACCACCGCCGGGCGGAAGCCCAACGATGATCGGAAGACAGTCGGGGCGGAACCGGCTGTCTCACTTCCGGGAGAGTGTAACGCAACGCAACGCGTTGCCATAGACGAGGAGGGCTCGGATGCGCCCCCGGATGCGCCCCCGGATGCGCCGTTGCCGACCCGGCCACGGCAGGGCGAGCAGGACGACGAGCGGAAGAAGGCGCACCGGCGGCTCTCCACCATCGTCGACGCCACGGTCCAGGACCTCCGCTGGAAGTTCCGGCGGGTCCTCCCGGAGGACGTGCTCGAGGCTCGCCCGCCGGGTGAGGGCTGGCAGGGCTTCGAGCGGAACGTCGAGGACGAGTTCGCAGGCCTGGTGCGGCTCCACGCGGAGGCGCTGTCATCGGGGAAGAAGGGTCGGACCCCGGCCGTCTCGGCCATCGCCGTCCGGCAACTGATCCTCGGGGCGGGGCTCGCCGCCACCGTCAACCCGGCGCTCGAGTGGGCCTGCTCGATCATCCCGTCTCCACCGGAGAAGGACGCCGTGCAGGTCATCCTCGACGAGTGCGCGAGGTTCTGGTCGTTCGAGCAGGGCCCGGTCTCCCGCTGGGTCCTGCCCGCCGTCCTGGTCGGAGTCCTCGACAGGATCCGCCGTCCCGGCCGCCTCCAGAAGACCATGCCGGTCCTCTGCGGACCCGCAGATAGCGGGAAGTCGACCTTCCTCGCACATCTCCTCCCGTCGAGGTTGCGGGGCAGGTTCAACCCCAACATCCCGCTGGCGTTCGGCGATGACTCGGATTTCGCCGTCTCGATGCTGGGGCAGATCCTCGGCGAAGTCTCGGAGATGACCGGGATGCGCAAGGCGGAGGTCGAGCAGGTCAAGGCGCGGCTGGGTCGGGGTTCGGACAGAATTCGACGGAAATATGGGCGAGACTTCGTGACGCTCCCGCGATCCTGCCGGCTGGTCGGGAGCACGAATAGGAACAACGCTTTCCTCTCGAATGATTCGGCTCTCCGGAGCAGGTTCATCGTGATGCACGTGCGGCCGGCGCGAGCGCGGCCGAACGTCCGGGAGGTCCTCGAGGAAACCGGCGTCCGGGAGCGCCTCTGGGGAGCGGCGATGGCGCTGGCGTTCGCGGGGTTCGACTGCGATCAGGTCCCGTTCGAGCTGCTGGCCCGCGCACGGGAAAGCACGTCCCGGTTTGTGCGCCGGCCCGACGTGCTGGATGAGGCCGTGGGCGAGCTCGACCGGGATGAGGCATACACGATGCGCGACGTTCTGCGGCTCGGGGATCTGCCCCTCGGCAAGGACCGGGCCATGGCCCCGGTGCTCCGGCGGCACGGCTGGGAGTCGGTGCCTCGCCGTGTGGAGGGCCGGGTGGTCCGGCGCTGGGTGTGGCGGCCGTGACGGCTGTAACGGCTGTAACGGCTGATGTAACGGCTGTAACGGCTGATGTAACGGCTGTAACGGCTGGCAAATGCGCGCTATGCCATGAAGTTAGGCGCGGTGTAACGGCTGTAACGGCTAGAACTGCACCCTTTACCCTACGCGCGGGCGCGGGCGCATGTGTGCACGCGCTGCTGCAAGGAGTGCAGCCAGCCGTTACAGCCGTTACAGCCGTTACACGTGACGTCATTCGTCCCACCGCCGGGGTCGTGACCCCGCCGAGGAGGGGGCGGCGGCCGCGGCGGCGATGGCAGCAGTGCTTCGGCGGCACGGCAGAAACGAGGAACCGGATGCCGGGTTCTAGGTGGCTGGGACGGCTGGGACGGCTGGGACGGCTGATTCCTTCCCTTGCAGCAGCGCGCCTGCACACGCGCACGTGTGCGCGCGCGCTACACAAAGGGAAGGGATTTGCTGTCCCAGGTGTCCCAGCCGTCCCAAACGGCCGGGTGTGACGGCATTCGTCCCTCCGCCGGGGGTCGGGACCCTGCCGACGAATCCCGCCCCGCCCGGTTCATCGCGTGACCCTCGCAAAAAAAACGAGTCCGGCTCTCCGGTGCCGGGTAGCCTGTGGCGATGACTCCTCGATCGGACCTTGGCGATGCGCTCGTGTCGTTCCTCGGGGCGCTGCGCGTCCCGGAGGGCGAGGCGGCGGGCGAGCGGCTGGAGGTCCTCGACTGGCAGCGGGAGTTCGTCGAGGCGGCGTTCTCGCCGGGCGTGATCTCCGGCGCCTTGAGCGTTGGGCGCGGCTGTGGGAAGACCGTGCTCCTCGCCGGGCTGGGCGCCGCGGTGCTCGCCGGTCCTCTCGCCGGCCACCGCCGCCAGTGCGTGATCGTCTCGGCGACCCTCGAGCAGGGCCGGATCGTCTTCGATCATCTGCGCGAGCTGGTGGCGAAGGGCATCGCACTCGGCGCCCTGACCGTGCGGAAGACGGCGGCGAGTCCTGCGGTCGTCCACGAGGAGTCGGGCTCCTCGGTGGTGGTCCGGACGTGCTCGGGCCGCTCGCTCCACGGTCTGGCCCCGACCCTCATTTTGTGCGACGAGCCAGCCCAATGGCGCGCATCGCAGCGTGACGCCGTGCGGTCCGCGCTCGCCACGTCTCTCGGGAAGATCGCGGGCGCCCGGATGCTGACGGTGGGGACCAGGAGCTCGGACTCGGCCCACTGGTTCGAGCGCGAGCTGACGGATGGGCCCGGCCACGTCGGCCGGGTGTGGAGCGCACCGGATCATCTGGAGCTCGACGACCCGCGGGCGTGGGAGGCGGCGAACCCAAGCCTCCGGTCTCCGAGGTTCCGATCCCTGCGGAAGGTGCTGGAGATCGAGGCGGCCCGTGCTCTGGCGCCGGGCGGGGACCGGAGCAGCTTCGAGGCGCTGCGGCTGAACCGGGGGGTCTCGGATGTCCCGGCGGCCGTTCTGGTCCAGGTCGGGGACTGGTTGGCGGTGGAGTGTGACGACCTCCCGGACCGGACCCGGCCGCTTGTCGTTGGTGTGGATCTCGGGGGATCTGCCGCCATGTCGGCCGGGGCCGCGTGTTTTGCGTCGGGCCGGGTGGAGGCGGTCGGGATGTTCGGCGGCTTCCCGGATCTCCGGGAGCGGGGCGTTCGGGATGGCGTGGGGGACCGATACCGCCACTTCCTCGATGACGGGGATCTGGTCGTCGTGGAGGGGGTGCGGGTTCCAGGCGCGCACCGGCTTCTCCACGAGGTGCAGGCCCGCTGGGGGATGCCGGACGTGATCTGCGCGGACCGTTACAGAAAGGGCGAGCTGCAGGACGCCCTTGACCGGCTGGGTTGGCGGTGCGAGGTGCGCTGGCGCGGCATGGGCTACCGTGACGGCTCGGAGGATGTGCGTGACTTCCGTGCGGCCGTCCTGTCGGGGCGGGTGTCGGTTGCGCGGTCCCGGTTGCTGCGGTCGTGCGTCGGGGAGGCGAGGGTCACGACTAACCCGAGCGGGGATTCGAAGCTCGCCATTCGGGCGGGGGCCGGGCGGAGATTCCGGGCCCGTGACGATGCGGCGGCCGCTGCGGTTCTGGCTATCGCCGAACGCGAGCGGATGCGTCGTCGTGAGCATGTGGAGGTGGAGTCGTGGGGCTGGGCCATCGCGTAGGTGGGGCGGCCTGGCGGCGACTACGCCGGCGGCGTCTGGATCTGGATGGATGGCGTTGTACTCGGTGCGGGAAGGGGGGCAGGATGGAGGTGCATCACGTGGTGCCACTCCACCGGGGCGGTCGGCTGATCTGTCTGATATCCGACCTGCGATCGCTCTGCCGGACGTGTCACATCGCCATCCATCGCCGGCGCGATGTGGAAGGTGCTGACGACTGGCGGCGGCTTCTGGCGGGGTTGTAAGATGGGGCCGTCGCGTCGTCGTCTCTCTTGACACGCCGCATCATGTTCCCTTCGGCGGCGGCGCGGCAGACAGAGGGAGAAACGCGGCACACAACGGGAGAAATGTAGAGTGGACAAGCGGCTGCACAAGATCGAGCTGGAGCGCTCGGAGCTCCTCGAGAAGCTCCTGGATCTCCCGGATGACGAGTCGCCGGACGAGCTGAAGGCGGCGATTCGCGCTGTCGAGCAGCGTCGGCGCGCCGCGCTGCGCGAGATCGAGGCGGACGACGGCGCCGACGACGACGACGGCAGCGCCACTGCGCGCCACCGTCTGGTGTCCCGTGCGCGGGTCTCGGACGTGGTTGGCGCGGCTCTGCGGGGCGGCGGCACGGTCGGCGGCGCAACCCGCGAGCTGCAGCAGGACGTCGGTCTGGACGTGGATTCCATCCCGCTGGAGCTGCTGCGAGGCGAGCAGCACAGGACGGCCGGCCAGTCCTCGGCGCCGACGAATGTTCCTCGGACCGGCCCGGCCACGATCCCCGCCGTCTTCCCTGCCTCGGTGACGGCGTGGCTGGGTATCCCGATGCCGACGGTCCCGGCCGGAGAGGCCATCTACCGGGTGATGTCCACGAGCGCGACGGCCGCGAAGGTCGCGGGCGGGGCGGAGGCCAGTTCCTCGGCGGCCGCCTACTCCACGACCACGATGAAGCCCGGGCGGATTCACGCTCGGCTCCACTTCCGGCGCGAAGACGCCTTGACGCTGGCCTCGCTGGAAGCGGACCTTCGGCGCAACCTTTCTTCGGCCGTGATGTCCCGGCTCGATGCGCAGGTGATCGCCGGAGCATCCTCGGAAGGGCTGCTGACCGGAGCCCTGACTTCGGCCACCGCTGACAGCGGCGGGCAGTTCACCTTTGATGACGCCGTGGGTGCGGCCACCGGCGCGCTGGATGGTCTCTACGCGGACGTTCCGGGCCAGTTGCGTATGCTGGTCGGGGTGGAAACCGGGCGCCGGCTACTGACCCTCTGGCGCGCCAACGAAACGGACATGACGACCTGGGCTTTCCTCTCGGGTCTCCTCGGTGGGCTGCGCTCCTCCTCGCATGTTCCGGCGACCGCCACGAGCGGCGGCCGCGCCAAGACACAGGATCTCCTGATCCGGCGAGGGATGCGGATGGATGCGGTCTGTCCCGTCTGGCAGGGCGTCTCGATCTTGAGGGATCCGTATAGCGCCGCTGATGAGGGAGAAGTCGCAGTTCACTGCACCGCCTTCTACGCCTTCAAGGTGCTGCGGTCGGCCGGATTCGTCCCCGGAAACCTGCAAGTCAACGCGTAATGCGTCTGGTCGTGCCAGGGGCGCGACTGCG
>NZ_CBDBNY010000001.1:0-20749 GCF_965208055.1 Candidatus Palauibacter sp. | reverse complement strand
GACCAGGTGCGCGTGCGGGTTGCGGCCGGCGCCCCGATGGACCGACAGCGTGTAGGGCAACCGCTCGGCCGCCGTGAGACTCCGCGCGAACCGAGACGCCAGGGCGCACTGGTCGCGTTCGGGAAGCTCCTTCGGAAGCGCGAACTGCACCTCCCGGTACACTCGGCCGTTCGCCCGCTCGTGCCGATCGGCCGCATCCCAGTACCGCCGGGCGTCGTCTTGCGCCCAGGCGGGCATGTGCTCGCTCTCGACGTAGGCGACTTCGCGCCGTTCGCCGGAATCCCGACCCTCCCGCTCGGCGTACTTCCCCTCGCGCGCGACGTAGTCGTGCTTCGCCGCAGCCGAATGACCGCTCGCCTTCGATCCGACGCTCACCTTGAGATGGTAGACGGCCACGACGGCACCTTCTCACCCGTTCCGGTCGTGGTCTGAGCGCACGGCATTTCCGCAGGAAATGCGTATAGTGCGCTTCACTCCGTTCAGACCGCTATTCTCCGCGCCTCTGTTGAGCGGATCCATGCCAGCACCATATCATGCTGTCATGGCGCGAAGAACACCGGCCGAAGTGCTCGCCGCGCTCGAAAAAGAGGAGGCCAATCTCAAGTCCGAGATGGCCGATAAGCGGCAGAAGCTCAGGGAGACCGAGCAGGACAGACGCAAGTACCTCGCGGCACGGATGCGGCGGGTCAAGGCGCGGCTGTCAGTTCAGGAACGCCGGCAACGAACGCGCCGGCTCATCCTGATCGGGACCCTCGTCGAGCACGAGCTGGTCGAGAACCCGAAGCGCCGCGCACGGTTCAACTCCAGGCTCGATGCGTTCCTGACGCGGGACCGGGACCGCGAGCTGTTCGGCCTGAAGCCGCGGGGCGATGGGACGGAAACGAACGGGCCGCCCGAGGCTTCAGCCTCCGTTGCGGAGGACGAACGTCGCGACCACCACGAGCAAGCCCAATAGGGTGAATCCGCTCCCGATCATCCAGCGCAGCGTGCCGATCTCCCGTTGGAGAGACTGGACCGCGCCGGCAAGCGTGTCGATGCGGCCGTTCAAGCTGGCATCGAGACCATCGATCCGGGCGTTCGTCTCGGCAAATCGGGCGTCCGTCGCGCTCGCGAGCGTGCCGATTCGGGCGTTCATCTCGCTGGTGAGCGTGTCGATCCGAGCGTTCACGTCGGTCCGGAGTGCCTTGAAATCAGCCTGGAGCTCCTTGAAATCGGCCCGGATCGCCGTCGTGACGTTCTCGCCGGCCATGGAGGCGACGTCGGCCACGGCGTCGGCGACGGTGATGGCGTCGAGGTCGAGCTTGGCCAGCGCCACGGCCAGACCGCCTGATTGGTGCCTCGGCGGTTCGGCGGGAATCGTTTCAGGCATCGGGTTTCTCCTCTTGGCCAGCGGCTCGACGGCGGCTTCGCTTCCTGGCGGCCGTGGGTTCTCGGCCGCTCGCCTTCGTCGGCTCTGGTGCGGTCGGCGGCAGTGGTGACGCATCCGCCCTGGGCGACGACGACGGGTCAGCTGACGCGAACGGCAACACCGGCTGTTCGAGACGTTGCAGCCACTCGCTGATGGCGCAGCGCACCATCTCGGCCGGTTCCAGACCGGTTCGAGCCGACGCTCGCCGCAGCCGATCCTGGAGCGTGGTCGTCAACATCAGGTTCATCCTAGCCATACGCGCTCCCGGCCGGGTTCAGCGCCGTACCGGCCCGCGGCGAACCGCCGCGGCCTCGGTCCCCCCCCCGTTCGTCCCCGGCGTGCTCGTTCTTCGTCGTCGGTCGTCGTGGAATCCTGGGGCGGGTGAAGCGGCCAGGCCCCGGCCTGGTCGCGATAGCTGCCCGTGCTGCACCCCGCGGAGGCCGGGTCACCCGGAGGGCCGGAGCGGAGCCGGAGGAGCCGCGGAGCGGCTTGACCCGGCCCGTGAGCGGGGTGCGACGTGGCCCGCCGCGAGGACTTGCGACCCGCGGCGGCAGGACGTACGTCCCCTACGGGGCCGCGGTTCGAGAGTCGGAGTCGAACGGCGACACGGGTCAGCTTCGATGGCACGCAGATTCGTGTGTGTTGGTTCGGGACGCCCGGGCGCGAGCATCACGGGGTGGCGGATCACCGACGTCGAGCTGGACTGAACGGGGGGCGCTGAAGGTACCCGTCGACGAGGACCTGGTCGCCGCGTTCGACGCTGCCTGAGGAGCGGGGCCTGCGGATCGACAACGTGCTGCTCGCTGACGGGATCACCGTCCGACGGGTTGTCGTCCCCCGACCTCTCGGCCGGCTTGAGGGAGCGTGGTCCCAGCAGCGCCCCACCCGGCGGCAATGCGTTGTTCAACGAAGGTCCGGGCGTCGGATAACGGGGCTTCCGTTAACCGGGCGGGGCCCGATCCATCCCCGGATTCCGGGCGTCCGCGCCGGAATCGCCTCGCGGCGCCGGCGGACCTTCGCCCCGGAGTCGGCCGGAGTCGACGGCCGCGGGCCGCCGCGGAGGCCGCGGGCAGTCGCCGCCGAGCTCGCACTGGTGGACGAACGTGAGCGCCCGCCGGTGCTCCCGGCCGGCCCAGGTCGAGGCAGCCTTCTTCGCGGTCGAGCGCACGAGGTACGCGCGGCTCATGAAGGCGCCGCGGCCGGTCGCCGCGACCCGCCAGACGTGGAAGTGCTGTACGGATTCGTTCGAGGTGGCCATATGGGCACCTATCGGCCGACCGCGGGGGTGGCCATATGGGCACCTCGTCCCGAATCGCCGGCCAGGTGCCGTGGGGGTGTCCGATTGGCCACCTTCCGGCAATCCGTACACGTTCCGCCGGATTCGGCCTGCGAGGATCGCCCAGGACGCGATATCTCGCCCCCCCCGGCTACCTCAGGGCCTCCGTTCCGGCCCTGCTCTCTGACGGCCCCGAGGAGGCGTTCTCGGACGTCGGCCTCGCGGAGCTGGCCGTCGGTCCAGACGCGGGCCGTCGACGATGCTCCGGGGGCTCGGCGATCGACCGCGCGTACAAGCGAACGCCCCGGCGCACATTGCACGCCGAGGCGCCCCCCCGAGCCTGAGCCCGAAGCTCTTTCCAAGCCAGCGTCCGCGCCGCCCGGACGCGGTATATGCTGACTTCCGCAACGCGACCGGAGGTCCCACGCCCCGGACGCGCCACTTGACGAGAGGAGGCACCCTGAATGCCCCGACCCACCCGGGCGGAAGCGTACCACGACAACGACCACCGCCGCGACGCACCAGCGGAAAATCCCGAACCCAACACCGGCAAATCCCGGCCGGCCCTCGCCGACGCGAGCACCGCCGCACCGACCATCCCAGGCACCCAGGCCACGCCCGACGTCGTGGCATTCCTGCAGGGAATCGCGCAGACGCGCGTCGGCGATCCGCAGGACAAGGCCCACCTCTGCGCCCTGGCGAACTGCGCCGTGACGACGACGTACACCGACGCCGGGATCGCCACGTTCGAGGCGACCTACGACGAGCTCGCCGAGGTGCTCGAACACACGCGCACGAAGACCCTCTGGCACCGGAACAGCCGCCTCAAACGCCGCGGCCTGCTGGCCTGGACCCGCACCGGCCGCCGCAACAAATGGACCCTCTTTACCGGCCCCGCCGCCCTTCGCCTGATACCGTCACCTCCACAGGACGATCGGGCGGAAAGCGCCCGATCAGATCGGGCGGAAAGCGCCCGATCGGCGACGGCGCATCATTGTGGTGGTACACCACCACCAAGTGACCCCCTACCCCCTACACGGCCTCGACGGATCCGGCGCCTGCCGACGCAGCGACAGCTGAGGTTCGCAGCCGACCTCGGCGTAGACCCCGACGGCCTAGACCGAGCCGCCCTCGGCGAGGCCATCGAGACCGCGCAGACGAACCGCGCACCCGAGTCCCGACAGCCGGCGGCCCCCCGGCAGTCGCGCCGCTCGCGCCGGCGGGCAGACGCCCCGAGCTGGCTCGCCGACGAGGATCGCGAGTTCTACCTCGAGGTCTGCCGGAAGAACGGCCGGCAGCCGACCCGCGACGAGTGGCGCCGTGTCCGGGAGAACGTCCGGAGCTGAAATTCCAGGAGAACCCGATGCCGTCTGATCGGGCGCTTTCCGCCCGATCGGCGACGGCGCATCATTGTGGTGTAGAGAGGCTGAGGCATGCTGAACAGGCGGTTTATCGGCTCGCAGCTCGCGTTCCTCAGCGGCACCGTTGTGATGTTGGGGGGACTTGGGACGTTGGGGGACGGCCTGCTCATTGGACCGATCATGGTCCTGGGTGCAGCGGCATACAGCTCGCGGAAGCGGCGGCGGCTCGGACTCGAGCCGGAAACAGCTGGCGTAAAGGTCTTCGAGGGACTCTGCGTGGGTCTTATCGCCACCATGTGGCTGGGAAGTAACGACCTTCGCGAGCTTATTGCGACCGACCCCGCCTCGTACCTGATCATCCCGCTCTGGGCGCTGATCGCGTATCCGTGCGCGGGCTTCCGAATCGCGGTGAAGCCGGGGGCTGCCGCTCCAGAGAGCACACGATGGAGTGCAACGCGGGGGGTCCTCTGGTCGATTTCTGTAGCGATCGCTTTGCTCATCGCCGGGACGATAACGGTCTTCATAGCAGGCCGGATCGCCGGCTTCGGTTCCGGATCCGGCTCCGAGCAACTCTCGGCAGGTGATCAAGAACCGGCGAGGCCTTCACGGGCAGTGCTCGCGAGGGTACAACCGCTCGGAATCCAAGTTGCGCTAGGAGATGTCCAGCAGAACACGAACACCGCGACCGGAGAGTCGCAGTGGCAAGTTCTTGTGAGCTGCGCCCTGGCCGAAGGCGAGCAGGCGCGGTTGGCATCGCCCACGCCGGGGGAGCGGTGGCTGTTCGGGGTCCTATGGGGTGCTAGTCCACACGCTGCGGCGCTGCCCAGGAGTTACATCCAGGCGATACCGCAGCTCACGCTGTGGCTCACGGACCGGGTCACCGGTGGGAGATGGGAGGCGGCCTTCGGACGGTTTTACCGATGCCCGCTCCGGGTGGAGTCCATGATGTTCCCGTTATGGCCTGAAGACGCCTCAGCGTTGTTGAACGGGACGGTGATTGCCGAGGTCGCAGTCGAGGCTTTCGGCATGCCCAGAAGTCCCGAAATGGCCGGACTCCTCGAGGCCGAGTCGATGGAGGACGCCGCAGAGCGAGTGACGTGGCTCGCGCTCAACTTGGCCGAGATGGCCGTGCCGGTCGACGGCTTGGTCAATGGGGGGCCCGTCTTCGAGGTCCGGGAACTCACGCAGGTAGCCCGTATAACCGGGGTTCGGTGAACGCCGACGAGGACTTTGGGGCCACCCCTCCCCGCGGGATGAAAGGCCGCATACTGGATGGCAGGGCGTGGTCTTCGACTTCGACATCCTCGTGCGCGTCATGCCCCGAAAAATACGAAGCGATCCGGCAACCTTCATCCCCCTGACCCGGCGAGGAACCGCAGGATTCCGACCGTCAGTGCCACCGTCGTGAGCACGGTCCCGACCATCCAGCGGATGAGCCTGGTTTCAAGGCTCGAGATCTCGGTGCGGACACCGGCGATCTGGGTCGAGAGCCGCGTATCCAGGTTCGCGATTTCCGTCCGGACCTCGGCCATCTGGATTCGCTGTTCGGAGCGCAATTCGGCGATCTCGGACCTGACCTCGGCCTGGCCGGCCTTGAACTGGTCGGAGGTGACGTGGTCGCCCTGTTCGGTGAACTCCCGCAGGGCGTCGGTGAGGGCGTCCGCCTGGGCGGGCGTGAAGTCGGCGGCGGTCAGCGCCCGGGCGACGGCGTGCGTGTCGAGCATCAGTCGGATTCTCCCATGGATCCGCCCTGCCGTCCTTGCCGCGCCTTCCTGCGCGATGGACCGGCTAGGCTGCGGCTCCTGCCCCTGGAATCGGACCGGGGGCGATCCGGACCGGCCCCCGCTTGACCCCGGCCGCCGCGGCCGGCGCCGTATCCCCACGCCGCACCCCACGGGCGGGTTCCCGATCCGGGGTTGTTTGCGGGAGGGGGGCGAGATCTTCACCATGCAGCCGCGGTTGTTCGCGTCCCGCCACACGGCGACGAAGGTGGCCCGGCGGTTGCGGTCGAACGGCTCTGCAGCCGTGCGCTCGACGGGCGGGGATGGTCCCCTTTTCCCGGTCAGCGTAGCAGGAAGCGGCTGAAAGGGGAATCTGGGTTCAGCGCCAGCCAGATGAACATGCCGGCTCCCGCCGGGCCGGCGACCAGGCCCCCGACCGCAGCCCACATCAGGGGCTTCCACGTCCAGGTCCTGCTCGCCCAACGGACCTTCTCGGTGAGCTCGTCGACCCGCTGGCGGAGCAGTCGATAGGCTTCGTCCAGCTCCCCCTCGCGAGAACGCTGGAGCCCGTCCGTTCGGCTCGCCAGCCGGTCGAACCTCTCCGCGCATGCGTCGGCGCGTTCCACCAGGCGCTCCTGGTGCCCCATCAAGCGCTCCAGCCGCTCGGTCACGCGGAGCACGGCCTCGGCCAGTTCCTTGAATTGCTTCAGCGTCTCGGACTGTCCTGTCGCCATCCGGGGGAGTTACCTCTCGTGGCCGCCGTAATCGCGTTCCGGCCCGCCGCGGCCGTGGTCCCGCACCCACTCCCGCACCCGCTCGGCCGCCTCGACGAGCCGTTGCGGAATCTCGCGCAGCTCGCGGGCGATGTCGGCGATCCCGCGCTGCAACCGGCTGATTTCGGTCTCGTAGTCCTTCCACCGCGCATCGGCCGCCGCGTTCCGGCTCTCGACCTCCTGGTGCTTCTCGACCACGTGCAGCGAGGGACGCCCGGCCATCACGCGGTCGACCTCGCGGTCCGTCGCGCCCGGCCCGAGGTGCACGCCGGGCTCCCGGCTCAGCCGCGCCGCCGCGTCGAAGTCGCCCCGGTCGTAGGCCTCGATGGCCCGGACCGCGAGGCTCCGGTGGTCTACCCGCTCGTCCAAGCCGCGGCGTTCGAGCGTTTCGTTGACCGTCTGCGCCCAGCTCGCGCGGGTCTCCTGGAGCCATTCGCGCGGCATCAGCGCCCGCGACTTGCGGGCGCCGCCAACTTCCGGCTCGGCCGCGTTGTGCCGCTTGAACCACTGCGCCGCCGGCCGCCCGATGCCGTCGTTCACCCGCTCGCTGATGACCAGGTGCGCGTGCGGGTTGCGGCCGGCGCCCCGATGGACCGACAGCGTGTAGGGCAACCGCTCGGCCGCCGTGAGACTCCGCGCGAACCGAGACGCCAGGGCGCACTGGTCGCGTTCGGGAAGCTCCTTCGGAAGCGCGAACTGCACCTCCCGGTACACTCGGCCGTTCGCCCGCTCGTGCCGATCGGCCGCATCCCAGTACCGCCGGGCGTCGTCTTGCGCCCAGGCGGGCATGTGCTCGCTCTCGACGTAGGCGACTTCGCGCCGTTCGCCGGAATCCCGACCCTCCCGCTCGGCGTACTTCCCCTCGCGCGCGACGTAGTCGTGCTTCGCCGCAGCCGAATGACCGCTCGCCTTCGATCCGACGCTCACCTTGAGATGGTAGACGGCCACGACGGCACCTTCTCACCCGTTCCGGTCGTGGTCTGAGCGCACGGCATTTCCGCAGGAAATGCGTATAGTGCGCTTCACTCCGTTCAGACCGCTATTCTCCGCGCCTCTGTTGAGCGGATCCATGCCAGCACCATATCATGCTGTCATGGCGCGAAGAACACCGGCCGAAGTGCTCGCCGCGCTCGAAAAAGAGGAGGCCAATCTCAAGTCCGAGATGGCCGATAAGCGGCAGAAGCTCAGGGAGACCGAGCAGGACAGACGCAAGTACCTCGCGGCACGGATGCGGCGGGTCAAGGCGCGGCTGTCAGTTCAGGAACGCCGGCAACGAACGCGCCGGCTCATCCTGATCGGGACCCTCGTCGAGCACGAGCTGGTCGAGAACCCGAAGCGCCGCGCACGGTTCAACTCCAGGCTCGATGCGTTCCTGACGCGGGACCGGGACCGCGAGCTGTTCGGCCTGAAGCCGCGGGGCGATGGGACGGAAACGAACGGGCCGCCCGAGGCTTCAGCCTCCGTTGCGGAGGACGAACGTCGCGACCACCACGAGCAAGCCCAATAGGGTGAATCCGCTCCCGATCATCCAGCGCAGCGTGCCGATCTCCCGTTGGAGAGACTGGACCGCGCCGGCAAGCGTGTCGATGCGGCCGTTCAAGCTGGCATCGAGACCATCGATCCGGGCGTTCGTCTCGGCAAATCGGGCGTCCGTCGCGCTCGCGAGCGTGCCGATTCGGGCGTTCATCTCGCTGGTGAGCGTGTCGATCCGAGCGTTCACGTCGGTCCGGAGTGCCTTGAAATCAGCCTGGAGCTCCTTGAAATCGGCCCGGATCGCCGTCGTGACGTTCTCGCCGGCCATGGAGGCGACGTCGGCCACGGCGTCGGCGACGGTGATGGCGTCGAGGTCGAGCTTGGCCAGCGCCACGGCCAGACCGCCTGATTGGTGCCTCGGCGGTTCGGCGGGAATCGTTTCAGGCATCGGGTTTCTCCTCTTGGCCAGCGGCTCGACGGCGGCTTCGCTTCCTGGCGGCCGTGGGTTCTCGGCCGCTCGCCTTCGTCGGCTCTGGTGCGGTCGGCGGCAGTGGTGACGCATCCGCCCTGGGCGACGACGACGGGTCAGCTGACGCGAACGGCAACACCGGCTGTTCGAGACGTTGCAGCCACTCGCTGATGGCGCAGCGCACCATCTCGGCCGGTTCCAGACCGGTTCGAGCCGACGCTCGCCGCAGCCGATCCTGGAGCGTGGTCGTCAACATCAGGTTCATCCTAGCCATACGCGCTCCCGGCCGGGTTCAGCGCCGTACCGGCCCGCGGCGAACCGCCGCGGCCTCGGTCCCCCCCCCGTTCGTCCCCGGCGTGCTCGTTCTTCGTCGTCGGTCGTCGTGGAATCCTGGGGCGGGTGAAGCGGCCAGGCCCCGGCCTGGTCGCGATAGCTGCCCGTGCTGCACCCCGCGGAGGCCGGGTCACCCGGAGGGCCGGAGCGGAGCCGGAGGAGCCGCGGAGCGGCTTGACCCGGCCCGTGAGCGGGGTGCGACGTGGCCCGCCGCGAGGACTTGCGACCCGCGGCGGCAGGACGTACGTCCCCTACGGGGCCGCGGTTCGAGAGTCGGAGTCGAACGGCGACACGGGTCAGCTTCGATGGCACGCAGATTCGTGTGTGTTGGTTCGGGACGCCCGGGCGCGAGCATCACGGGGTGGCGGATCACCGACGTCGAGCTGGACTGAACGGGGGGCGCTGAAGGTACCCGTCGACGAGGACCTGGTCGCCGCGTTCGACGCTGCCTGAGGAGCGGGGCCTGCGGATCGACAACGTGCTGCTCGCTGACGGGATCACCGTCCGACGGGTTGTCGTCCCCCGACCTCTCGGCCGGCTTGAGGGAGCGTGGTCCCAGCAGCGCCCCACCCGGCGGCAATGCGTTGTTCAACGAAGGTCCGGGCGTCGGATAACGGGGCTTCCGTTAACCGGGCGGGGCCCGATCCATCCCCGGATTCCGGGCGTCCGCGCCGGAATCGCCTCGCGGCGCCGGCGGACCTTCGCCCCGGAGTCGGCCGGAGTCGACGGCCGCGGGCCGCCGCGGAGGCCGCGGGCAGTCGCCGCCGAGCTCGCACTGGTGGACGAACGTGAGCGCCCGCCGGTGCTCCCGGCCGGCCCAGGTCGAGGCAGCCTTCTTCGCGGTCGAGCGCACGAGGTACGCGCGGCTCATGAAGGCGCCGCGGCCGGTCGCCGCGACCCGCCAGACGTGGAAGTGCTGTACGGATTCGTTCGAGGTGGCCATATGGGCACCTATCGGCCGACCGCGGGGGTGGCCATATGGGCACCTCGTCCCGAATCGCCGGCCAGGTGCCGTGGGGGTGTCCGATTGGCCACCTTCCGGCAATCCGTACACGTTCCGCCGGATTCGGCCTGCGAGGATCGCCCAGGACGCGATATCTCGCCCCCCCCGGCTACCTCAGGGCCTCCGTTCCGGCCCTGCTCTCTGACGGCCCCGAGGAGGCGTTCTCGGACGTCGGCCTCGCGGAGCTGGCCGTCGGTCCAGACGCGGGCCGTCGACGATGCTCCGGGGGCTCGGCGATCGACCGCGCGTACAAGCGAACGCCCCGGCGCACATTGCACGCCGAGGCGCCCCCCCGAGCCTGAGCCCGAAGCTCTTTCCAAGCCAGCGTCCGCGCCGCCCGGACGCGGTATATGCTGACTTCCGCAACGCGACCGGAGGTCCCACGCCCCGGACGCGCCACTTGACGAGAGGAGGCACCCTGAATGCCCCGACCCACCCGGGCGGAAGCGTACCACGACAACGACCACCGCCGCGACGCACCAGCGGAAAATCCCGAACCCAACACCGGCAAATCCCGGCCGGCCCTCGCCGACGCGAGCACCGCCGCACCGACCATCCCAGGCACCCAGGCCACGCCCGACGTCGTGGCATTCCTGCAGGGAATCGCGCAGACGCGCGTCGGCGATCCGCAGGACAAGGCCCACCTCTGCGCCCTGGCGAACTGCGCCGTGACGACGACGTACACCGACGCCGGGATCGCCACGTTCGAGGCGACCTACGACGAGCTCGCCGAGGTGCTCGAACACACGCGCACGAAGACCCTCTGGCACCGGAACAGCCGCCTCAAACGCCGCGGCCTGCTGGCCTGGACCCGCACCGGCCGCCGCAACAAATGGACCCTCTTTACCGGCCCCGCCGCCCTTCGCCTGATACCGTCACCTCCACAGGACGATCGGGCGGAAAGCGCCCGATCAGATCGGGCGGAAAGCGCCCGATCGGCGACGGCGCATCATTGTGGTGGTACACCACCACCAAGTGACCCCCTACCCCCTACACGGCCTCGACGGATCCGGCGCCTGCCGACGCAGCGACAGCTGAGGTTCGCAGCCGACCTCGGCGTAGACCCCGACGGCCTAGACCGAGCCGCCCTCGGCGAGGCCATCGAGACCGCGCAGACGAACCGCGCACCCGAGTCCCGACAGCCGGCGGCCCCCCGGCAGTCGCGCCGCTCGCGCCGGCGGGCAGACGCCCCGAGCTGGCTCGCCGACGAGGATCGCGAGTTCTACCTCGAGGTCTGCCGGAAGAACGGCCGGCAGCCGACCCGCGACGAGTGGCGCCGTGTCCGGGAGAACGTCCGGAGCTGAAATTCCAGGAGAACCCGATGCCGTCTGATCGGGCGCTTTCCGCCCGATCGGCGACGGCGCATCATTGTGGTGTAGAGAGGCTGAGGCATGCTGAACAGGCGGTTTATCGGCTCGCAGCTCGCGTTCCTCAGCGGCACCGTTGTGATGTTGGGGGGACTTGGGACGTTGGGGGACGGCCTGCTCATTGGACCGATCATGGTCCTGGGTGCAGCGGCATACAGCTCGCGGAAGCGGCGGCGGCTCGGACTCGAGCCGGAAACAGCTGGCGTAAAGGTCTTCGAGGGACTCTGCGTGGGTCTTATCGCCACCATGTGGCTGGGAAGTAACGACCTTCGCGAGCTTATTGCGACCGACCCCGCCTCGTACCTGATCATCCCGCTCTGGGCGCTGATCGCGTATCCGTGCGCGGGCTTCCGAATCGCGGTGAAGCCGGGGGCTGCCGCTCCAGAGAGCACACGATGGAGTGCAACGCGGGGGGTCCTCTGGTCGATTTCTGTAGCGATCGCTTTGCTCATCGCCGGGACGATAACGGTCTTCATAGCAGGCCGGATCGCCGGCTTCGGTTCCGGATCCGGCTCCGAGCAACTCTCGGCAGGTGATCAAGAACCGGCGAGGCCTTCACGGGCAGTGCTCGCGAGGGTACAACCGCTCGGAATCCAAGTTGCGCTAGGAGATGTCCAGCAGAACACGAACACCGCGACCGGAGAGTCGCAGTGGCAAGTTCTTGTGAGCTGCGCCCTGGCCGAAGGCGAGCAGGCGCGGTTGGCATCGCCCACGCCGGGGGAGCGGTGGCTGTTCGGGGTCCTATGGGGTGCTAGTCCACACGCTGCGGCGCTGCCCAGGAGTTACATCCAGGCGATACCGCAGCTCACGCTGTGGCTCACGGACCGGGTCACCGGTGGGAGATGGGAGGCGGCCTTCGGACGGTTTTACCGATGCCCGCTCCGGGTGGAGTCCATGATGTTCCCGTTATGGCCTGAAGACGCCTCAGCGTTGTTGAACGGGACGGTGATTGCCGAGGTCGCAGTCGAGGCTTTCGGCATGCCCAGAAGTCCCGAAATGGCCGGACTCCTCGAGGCCGAGTCGATGGAGGACGCCGCAGAGCGAGTGACGTGGCTCGCGCTCAACTTGGCCGAGATGGCCGTGCCGGTCGACGGCTTGGTCAATGGGGGGCCCGTCTTCGAGGTCCGGGAACTCACGCAGGTAGCCCGTATAACCGGGGTTCGGTGAACGCCGACGAGGACTTTGGGGCCACCCCTCCCCGCGGGATGAAAGGCCGCATACTGGATGGCAGGGCGTGGTCTTCGACTTCGACATCCTCGTGCGCGTCATGCCCCGAAAAATACGAAGCGATCCGGCAACCTTCATCCCCCTGACCCGGCGAGGAACCGCAGGATTCCGACCGTCAGTGCCACCGTCGTGAGCACGGTCCCGACCATCCAGCGGATGAGCCTGGTTTCAAGGCTCGAGATCTCGGTGCGGACACCGGCGATCTGGGTCGAGAGCCGCGTATCCAGGTTCGCGATTTCCGTCCGGACCTCGGCCATCTGGATTCGCTGTTCGGAGCGCAATTCGGCGATCTCGGACCTGACCTCGGCCTGGCCGGCCTTGAACTGGTCGGAGGTGACGTGGTCGCCCTGTTCGGTGAACTCCCGCAGGGCGTCGGTGAGGGCGTCCGCCTGGGCGGGCGTGAAGTCGGCGGCGGTCAGCGCCCGGGCGACGGCGTGCGTGTCGAGCATCAGTCGGATTCTCCCATGGATCCGCCCTGCCGTCCTTGCCGCGCCTTCCTGCGCGATGGACCGGCTAGGCTGCGGCTCCTGCCCCTGGAATCGGACCGGGGGCGATCCGGACCGGCCCCCGCTTGACCCCGGCCGCCGCGGCCGGCGCCGTATCCCCACGCCGCACCCCACGGGCGGGTTCCCGATCCGGGGTTGTTTGCGGGAGGGGGGCGAGATCTTCACCATGCAGCCGCGGTTGTTCGCGTCCCGCCACACGGCGACGAAGGTGGCCCGGCGGTTGCGGTCGAACGGCTCTGCAGCCGTGCGCTCGACGGGCGGGGATGGTCCCCTTTTCCCGGTCAGCGTAGCAGGAAGCGGCTGAAAGGGGAATCTGGGTTCAGCGCCAGCCAGATGAACATGCCGGCTCCCGCCGGGCCGGCGACCAGGCCCCCGACCGCAGCCCACATCAGGGGCTTCCACGTCCAGGTCCTGCTCGCCCAACGGACCTTCTCGGTGAGCTCGTCGACCCGCTGGCGGAGCAGTCGATAGGCTTCGTCCAGCTCCCCCTCGCGAGAACGCTGGAGCCCGTCCGTTCGGCTCGCCAGCCGGTCGAACCTCTCCGCGCATGCGTCGGCGCGTTCCACCAGGCGCTCCTGGTGCCCCATCAAGCGCTCCAGCCGCTCGGTCACGCGGAGCACGGCCTCGGCCAGTTCCTTGAATTGCTTCAGCGTCTCGGACTGTCCTGTCGCCATCCGGGGGAGTTACCTCTCGTGGCCGCCGTAATCGCGTTCCGGCCCGCCGCGGCCGTGGTCCCGCACCCACTCCCGCACCCGCTCGGCCGCCTCGACGAGCCGTTGCGGAATCTCGCGCAGCTCGCGGGCGATGTCGGCGATCCCGCGCTGCAACCGGCTGATTTCGGTCTCGTAGTCCTTCCACCGCGCATCGGCCGCCGCGTTCCGGCTCTCGACCTCCTGGTGCTTCTCGACCACGTGCAGCGAGGGACGCCCGGCCATCACGCGGTCGACCTCGCGGTCCGTCGCGCCCGGCCCGAGGTGCACGCCGGGCTCCCGGCTCAGCCGCGCCGCCGCGTCGAAGTCGCCCCGGTCGTAGGCCTCGATGGCCCGGACCGCGAGGCTCCGGTGGTCTACCCGCTCGTCCAAGCCGCGGCGTTCGAGCGTTTCGTTGACCGTCTGCGCCCAGCTCGCGCGGGTCTCCTGGAGCCATTCGCGCGGCATCAGCGCCCGCGACTTGCGGGCGCCGCCAACTTCCGGCTCGGCCGCGTTGTGCCGCTTGAACCACTGCGCCGCCGGCCGCCCGATGCCGTCGTTCACCCGCTCGCTGATGACCAGGTGCGCGTGCGGGTTGCGGCCGGCGCCCCGATGGACCGACAGCGTGTAGGGCAACCGCTCGGCCGCCGTGAGACTCCGCGCGAACCGAGACGCCAGGGCGCACTGGTCGCGTTCGGGAAGCTCCTTCGGAAGCGCGAACTGCACCTCCCGGTACACTCGGCCGTTCGCCCGCTCGTGCCGATCGGCCGCATCCCAGTACCGCCGGGCGTCGTCTTGCGCCCAGGCGGGCATGTGCTCGCTCTCGACGTAGGCGACTTCGCGCCGTTCGCCGGAATCCCGACCCTCCCGCTCGGCGTACTTCCCCTCGCGCGCGACGTAGTCGTGCTTCGCCGCAGCCGAATGACCGCTCGCCTTCGATCCGACGCTCACCTTGAGATGGTAGACGGCCACGACGGCACCTTCTCACCCGTTCCGGTCGTGGTCTGAGCGCACGGCATTTCCGCAGGAAATGCGTATAGTGCGCTTCACTCCGTTCAGACCGCTATTCTCCGCGCCTCTGTTGAGCGGATCCATGCCAGCACCATATCATGCTGTCATGGCGCGAAGAACACCGGCCGAAGTGCTCGCCGCGCTCGAAAAAGAGGAGGCCAATCTCAAGTCCGAGATGGCCGATAAGCGGCAGAAGCTCAGGGAGACCGAGCAGGACAGACGCAAGTACCTCGCGGCACGGATGCGGCGGGTCAAGGCGCGGCTGTCAGTTCAGGAACGCCGGCAACGAACGCGCCGGCTCATCCTGATCGGGACCCTCGTCGAGCACGAGCTGGTCGAGAACCCGAAGCGCCGCGCACGGTTCAACTCCAGGCTCGATGCGTTCCTGACGCGGGACCGGGACCGCGAGCTGTTCGGCCTGAAGCCGCGGGGCGATGGGACGGAAACGAACGGGCCGCCCGAGGCTTCAGCCTCCGTTGCGGAGGACGAACGTCGCGACCACCACGAGCAAGCCCAATAGGGTGAATCCGCTCCCGATCATCCAGCGCAGCGTGCCGATCTCCCGTTGGAGAGACTGGACCGCGCCGGCAAGCGTGTCGATGCGGCCGTTCAAGCTGGCATCGAGACCATCGATCCGGGCGTTCGTCTCGGCAAATCGGGCGTCCGTCGCGCTCGCGAGCGTGCCGATTCGGGCGTTCATCTCGCTGGTGAGCGTGTCGATCCGAGCGTTCACGTCGGTCCGGAGTGCCTTGAAATCAGCCTGGAGCTCCTTGAAATCGGCCCGGATCGCCGTCGTGACGTTCTCGCCGGCCATGGAGGCGACGTCGGCCACGGCGTCGGCGACGGTGATGGCGTCGAGGTCGAGCTTGGCCAGCGCCACGGCCAGACCGCCTGATTGGTGCCTCGGCGGTTCGGCGGGAATCGTTTCAGGCATCGGGTTTCTCCTCTTGGCCAGCGGCTCGACGGCGGCTTCGCTTCCTGGCGGCCGTGGGTTCTCGGCCGCTCGCCTTCGTCGGCTCTGGTGCGGTCGGCGGCAGTGGTGACGCATCCGCCCTGGGCGACGACGACGGGTCAGCTGACGCGAACGGCAACACCGGCTGTTCGAGACGTTGCAGCCACTCGCTGATGGCGCAGCGCACCATCTCGGCCGGTTCCAGACCGGTTCGAGCCGACGCTCGCCGCAGCCGATCCTGGAGCGTGGTCGTCAACATCAGGTTCATCCTAGCCATACGCGCTCCCGGCCGGGTTCAGCGCCGTACCGGCCCGCGGCGAACCGCCGCGGCCTCGGTCCCCCCCCCGTTCGTCCCCGGCGTGCTCGTTCTTCGTCGTCGGTCGTCGTGGAATCCTGGGGCGGGTGAAGCGGCCAGGCCCCGGCCTGGTCGCGATAGCTGCCCGTGCTGCACCCCGCGGAGGCCGGGTCACCCGGAGGGCCGGAGCGGAGCCGGAGGAGCCGCGGAGCGGCTTGACCCGGCCCGTGAGCGGGGTGCGACGTGGCCCGCCGCGAGGACTTGCGACCCGCGGCGGCAGGACGTACGTCCCCTACGGGGCCGCGGTTCGAGAGTCGGAGTCGAACGGCGACACGGGTCAGCTTCGATGGCACGCAGATTCGTGTGTGTTGGTTCGGGACGCCCGGGCGCGAGCATCACGGGGTGGCGGATCACCGACGTCGAGCTGGACTGAACGGGGGGCGCTGAAGGTACCCGTCGACGAGGACCTGGTCGCCGCGTTCGACGCTGCCTGAGGAGCGGGGCCTGCGGATCGACAACGTGCTGCTCGCTGACGGGATCACCGTCCGACGGGTTGTCGTCCCCCGACCTCTCGGCCGGCTTGAGGGAGCGTGGTCCCAGCAGCGCCCCACCCGGCGGCAATGCGTTGTTCAACGAAGGTCCGGGCGTCGGATAACGGGGCTTCCGTTAACCGGGCGGGGCCCGATCCATCCCCGGATTCCGGGCGTCCGCGCCGGAATCGCCTCGCGGCGCCGGCGGACCTTCGCCCCGGAGTCGGCCGGAGTCGACGGCCGCGGGCCGCCGCGGAGGCCGCGGGCAGTCGCCGCCGAGCTCGCACTGGTGGACGAACGTGAGCGCCCGCCGGTGCTCCCGGCCGGCCCAGGTCGAGGCAGCCTTCTTCGCGGTCGAGCGCACGAGGTACGCGCGGCTCATGAAGGCGCCGCGGCCGGTCGCCGCGACCCGCCAGACGTGGAAGTGCTGTACGGATTCGTTCGAGGTGGCCATATGGGCACCTATCGGCCGACCGCGGGGGTGGCCATATGGGCACCTCGTCCCGAATCGCCGGCCAGGTGCCGTGGGGGTGTCCGATTGGCCACCTTCCGGCAATCCGTACACGTTCCGCCGGATTCGGCCTGCGAGGATCGCCCAGGACGCGATATCTCGCCCCCCCCGGCTACCTCAGGGCCTCCGTTCCGGCCCTGCTCTCTGACGGCCCCGAGGAGGCGTTCTCGGACGTCGGCCTCGCGGAGCTGGCCGTCGGTCCAGACGCGGGCCGTCGACGATGCTCCGGGGGCTCGGCGATCGACCGCGCGTACAAGCGAAACGCCCCGGCGCACATTGCACGCCGAGGCGCCCCCCCCGAGCCTGAGCCCGAAGCTCTTTCCAAGCCAGCGTCCGCGCCGCCCGGACGCGGTATATGCTGACTTCCGCAACGCGACCGGAGGTCCCACGCCCCGGACGCGCCACTTGACGAGAGGAGGCACCCTGAATGCCCCGACCCACCCGGGCGGAAAGCGTACCACGACAACGACCACCGCCGCGACGCACCAGCGGAAAATCCCGAACCCAACACCGGCAAATCCCGGCCGGCCCTCGCCGACGCGAGCACCGCCGCACCGACCATCCCAGGCACCCAGGCCACGCCCGACGTCGTGGCATTCCTGCAGGGAATCGCGCAGACGCGCGTCGGCGATCCGCAGGACAAGGCCCACCTCTGCGCCCTGGCGAACTGCGCCGTGACGACGACGTACACCGACGCCGGGATCGCCACGTTCGAGGCGACCTACGACGAGCTCGCCGAGGTGCTCGAACACACGCGCACGAAGACCCTCTGGCACCGGAACAGCCGCCTCAAACGCCGCGGCCTGCTGGCCTGGACCCGCACCGGCCGCCGCAACAAATGGACCCTCTTTACCGGCCCCGCCGCCCTTCGCCTGATGATACCGTCACCTCCACAGGACGATCGGGCGGAAAACGCCCGATCAGATCGGGCGGAAAGCGCCCGATCGGCGACGGCGCATCATTGTGGTGGTACACCACCACCAAGTGACCCCCTACCCCCTACACGGCCTCGACGGATTCCGGCGCCTGCCGACGCAGCGACAGCTGAGGTTCGCAGCCGACCTCGGCGTAGACCCCGACGGCCTAGACCGAGCCGCCCTCGGCGAGGCCATCGAGACCGCGCAGACGAACCGCGCACCCGAGTCCCGACAGCCGGCGGCCCCCCCGGCAGTCGCGCCGCTCGCGCCGGCGGGCAGACGCCCCGAGCTGGCTCGCCGACGAGGATCGCGAGTTCTACCTCGAGGTCTGCCGGAAGAACGGCCGGCAGCCGACCCGCGACGAGTGGCGCCGTGTCCGGGAGAACGTCCGGAGCTGAAATTCCAGGAGAACCCGATGCCGTCTGATCGGGCGCTTTCCGCCCGATCGGCGACGGCGCATCATTGTGGTGTAGAGAGGCTGAGGCATGCTGAACAGGCGGTTTATCGGCTCGCAGCTCGCGTTCCTCAGCGGCACCGTTGTGATGTTGGGGGGACTTGGGACGTTGGGGGACGGCCTGCTCATTGGACCGATCATGGTCCTGGGTGCAGCGGCATACAGCTCGCGGAAGCGGCGGCGGCTCGGACTCGAGCCGGAAACAGCTGGCGTAAAGGTCTTCGAGGGACTCTGCGTGGGTCTTATCGCCACCATGTGGCTGGGAAGTAACGACCTTCGCGAGCTTATTGCGACCGACCCCCGCCTCGTACCTGATCATCCCGCTCTGGGCGCTGATCGCGTATCCGTGCGCGGGCTTCCGAATCGCGGTGAAGCCGGGGGCTGCCGCTCCAGAGAGCACACGATGGAGTGCAACGCGGGGGGTCCTCTGGTCGATTTCTGTAGCGATCGCTTTGCTCATCGCCGGGACGATAACGGTCTTCATAGCAGGCCGGATCGCCGGCTTCGGTTCCGGATCCGGCTCCGAGCAACTCTCGGCAGGTGATCAAGAACCGGCGAGGCCTTCAGGGGCAGTGCTCGCGAGGGTACAACCGCTCGGAATCCAAGTTGCGCTAGGAGATGTCCAGCAGAACACGAACACCGCGACCGGAGAGTCGCAGTGGCAAGTTCTTGTGAGCTGCGCCCTGGCCGAAGGCGAGCAGGCGCGGTTGGCATCGCCACGCCGGGGGAGCGGTGGCTGTTCGGGGTCCCTATGGGGTGCTAGTCCACACGCTGCGGCGCTGCCCAGGAGTTACATCCAGGCGATACCGCAGCTCACGCTGTGGCTCACGGACCGGGTCACCGGTGGGAGATGGGAGGCGGCCTTCGGACGGTTTTACCGATGCCCGCTCCGGGTGGAGTCCATGATGTTCCCGTTATGGCCTGAAGACGCCTCAGCGTTGTTGAACGGGACGGTGATTGCCGAGGTCGCAGTCGAGGCTTTCGGCATGCCCAGAAGTCCCGAAATGGCCGGACTCCTCGAGGCCGAGTCGATGGAGGACGCCGCAGAGCGAGTGACGTGGCTCGCGCTCAACTTGGCCGAGATGGCCGTGCCGGTCGACGGCTTGGTCAATGGGGGGCCCGTCTTCGAGGTCCGGGAACTCACGCAGGTAGCCCGTATAACCGGGGTTCGGTGAACGCCGACGAGGACTTTGGGGCCACCCCTCCCCGCGGGATGAAAGGCCGCATACTGGATGGCAGGGCGTGGTCTTCGACTTCGACATCCTCGTGCGCGTCATGCCCCGAAAAATACGAAGCGATCCGGCAACCTTCATCCCCCTGACCCGGCGAGGAACCGCAGGATTCCGACCGTCAGTGCCACCGTCGTGAGCACGGTCCCGACCATCCAGCGGATGAGCCTGGTTTCAAGGCTCGAGATCTCGGTGCGGACACCGGCGATCTGGGTCGAGAGCCGCGTATCCAGGTTCGCGATTTCCGTCCGGACCTCGGCCATCTGGATTCGCTGTTCGGAGCGCAATTCGGCGATCTCGGACCTGACCTCGGCCTGGCCGGCCTTGAACTGGTCGGAGGTGACGTGGTCGCCCTGTTCGGTGAACTCCCGCAGGGCGTCGGTGAGGGCGTCCGCCTGGGCGGGCGTGAAGTCGGCGGCGGTCAGCGCCCGGGCGACGGCGTGCGTGTCGAGCATCAGTCGGATTCTCCCATGGATCCGCCCTGCCGTCCTTGCCGCGCCTTCCTGCGCGATGGACCGGCTAGGCTGCGGCTCCTGCCCCTGGAATCGGACCGGGGGCGATCCGGACCGGCCCCCGCTTGACCCCGGCCGCCGCGGCCGGCGCCGTATCCCCACGCCGCACCCCACGGGCGGGTTCCCGATCCGGGGTTGTTTGCGGGAGGGGGGCGAGATCTTCACCATGCAGCCGCGGTTGTTCGCGTCCCGCCACACGGCGACGAAGGTGGCCCGGCGGTTGCGGTCGAACGGCTCTGCAGCCGTGCGCTCGACGGGCGGGGATGGTCCCCTTTTCCCGGTCAGCGTAGCAGGAAGCGGCTGAAAGGGGAATCTGGGTTCAGCGCCAGCCAGATGAACATGCCGGCTCCCGCCGGGCCGGCGACCAGGCCCCCGACCGCAGCCCACATCAGGGGCTTCCACGTCCAGGTCCTGCTCGCCCAACGGACCTTCTCGGTGAGCTCGTCGACCCGCTGGCGGAGCAGTCGATAGGCTTCGTCCAGCTCCCCCTCGCGAGAACGCTGGAGCCCGTCCGTTCGGCTCGCCAGCCGGTCGAACCTCTCCGCGCATGCGTCGGCGCGTTCCACCAGGCGCTCCTGGTGCCCCATCAAGCGCTCCAGCCGCTCGGTCACGCGGAGCACGGCCTCGGCCAGTTCCTTGAATTGCTTCAGCGTCTCGGACTGTCCTGTCGCCATCCGGGGGAGTTACCTCTCGTGGCCGCCGTAATCGCGTTCCGGCCCGCCGCGGCCGTGG